>CAJUSJ010000013.1 GCA_910588865.1 uncultured Lachnospiraceae bacterium | reverse complement strand
ATTTCGTCAATAGTGATTTCTTTTTCTTGAGAATTCCTTCTGGCAACTTTTTCAGCTTCTATTCTCTTTTCTCCAAATCTATCAATATCGATTTTTATCAATGAAAATATATCGCTTGGCTCATTGATATTTCGCTTCAAAAGAGTATCAAAAATGTCAAAAGAAACGGCCTTATAACCTTTTATAGCGGCAATCAATACTTCCGCATTAACAGGGTTCCCGGAATACATAAGGTTTCTAATAATATTCTTAATGTCTGCCATAAAACTACCTTTTACTATGAGCTGCTTTGTCTACAATCACAATACCAAATAAACATCTAAAGTCCAAAAGTTTCTGCTGAAAACCTACCATAACAAAGCCAAGAAGCATAACACATTAATCATATCGCAAAGTCTTTAACACAAATAAATACAGCCTCACCATTTGCCTTAAATAATCTTTTTCTAGGTCCAAATATGCTTATCTCCCCTGCTTTTCCATTTAATCACTATTTTTGCTGATTATTCTATCAACTATCGTCCCAAAACTATTACAAAACTCCGCATTATTGCTTATAATATTTTTTTTCATATTTCTTATAACTATGTCATATTTTTGTATAATCTTACCTAATATATCTATATCTTCCACTACAATAATATTTTCCAATCTCTCAGCCACGATTTTCGCAAACTCAACTTGATGGTCATTCACATGTTCTCCAAATGCTTTCTGACGCGGCACAACAATAGGGATTTTTCCCACTTGAAGGGGCATAATGAAACTGGAAGGGCCTCCATGAGTAATCACTATTCTAGCCTCTGACACATACCTGGTCATCTCCTTATAAGAAAACATTTTGTCCCATTTACACATCCTAGGTTTATATTTACAAAATCCGGTTTGAATAATAACTTCCTCCAAAATTACATTGTCCTTTTTTATTTTGTCGATATATTCCACTAGCCTGTCAAATGGCTGTTCATGTGTACCTACCGTAACAAAGATCATGTCTGCCTCTCTCTATTTCCTCATTCTTCTCCAACTCAGAAAATACTGCCCAAATTAATCGCCTTAGGATAAACCTTTTTCATTTCCTCCCACTCAACAATCATCTTGTCCACTATGGGATAGACCAACTTTCCGCTCATCGTAGGTTTATCAATGCGGTCGAATACTTCTATATAAATAAGCTTGGCACCTAAAATTTTTCCCAGATAAAAAAACGGCACAGCCACAGCCGCTCCTGACGAAATAATCAAGTCCGGTTTTTCTTTTCTCAATACCTTCCATGCCAGCTTTGTATTGATAGCCAGAGCTTTCAGACTGCGGTTTGTAGGAAAATAACAAGAATACATTTTCTCATTTTCAAGCAGGCTTCTCGCATCCTCTTTATCGAACGTGACCCAAAATCTTTCCTTATTCTCCCAAAATGGCTTAAGCATGTACAAATGTGTCAGATGTCCTCCTGAAGAACCTACCAAGCATACTTTCATCTTTTCCTGTCCTCCTCTCACCCACACCACTCCATCACCAGTTCCTTCGCGTACTGCTCCATACTTTTCTTCAAATCCTTGGGCGTGATCTCCTTCGCGATCCCCGCGAGCTTCCGGTATTTATCCACCACATTGATCACCATTTTCATAGAAAGGGGTCTTCCCAGTTTTGACAGGAACATGCGGTTCTGGTATTCATTGTCCTGCTGGAAATATTCCCGTTCCTGAAGCCACCGCGCCATCTTTTCCCTCAATTTTCTGGAAAACACATAGACAAAGTCCCCTTTCCCTCTCTTTCTCGGCAGAAAAAGGACTCCTGTTTTCTGGTCATAATCGGATACCTCCAGCCTCAGAAGTTCGCTTACCTCAATCCTGTGGTAGAACAAAAGCTCCAGCATCACCATATCTCTCAGACAGACCCGTTTCCGGAAATCGCTGTCCAGGTCCTCGTATTCCCGTTCCATTGCCTGAAAAAGAGCGTCCACTTCCTGTCTGGACATGAAAACAGGGCTTGGCGGCTTTGCCGCCTCTTCCCGTGTAAGCGGCCGGCATCCCGGAAGGACCCCCTGCTTCACCAGGTAGGACAGATAGTAGGTAAATACCTTGTACTTTCTGGTGATGGTGGAAGGCCGCAGCTGTTTTTCTCTGGAGAGATGATCCAGGTAGATCTCCAGCTTGGCCTCCCAGCTTCTCTCTTCTCCGGAGGCAGCCTCGGACACCGGATTTTCCTCCAGCCATGTATAAAAGTTCTCCAGATCCTGGCGGTAGGCTTTTTCGGTCCTGCTGTCCAGCCCCCTGCCGATGACCTGGGAACAAATGAAATCCTCTATTCGGTTTTGAAATCCTGTGCCCTCTGCTTTCAAAGCCTGCCTCCTGTCTCTAGATCGTAGATTTCTTCTGGGTATAAAGTTCTTCCGCGGCTTCCTGAGCCGCCTTCATGCCCTTGGCGATCAAGATCATGATGTCTTTGTTTTCTTCCGAGAGCTCCGCAAAAACAGCCTGCATGTCCGCTTTTCTGTTTTTCATGGTCCATAACCTCCTAATAAGTTTCATTATTATCCTTTATTGATTTTATTCATTTACTATAAATCAATTATTGATGTTTGTCAATGAGTTTACTCTCTTTTCCTTGACTTTCCTATCACTGATTGATATCATGACTTTGGAGGTATTGGAGATGAATACTCGTATTCGTGAATTGAGAAAAGCGCTTGATCTAAGCCAGAAGGAATTCGCCGACAAGATCGGATTAAAGCAGAACGCCATCAGTTATATGGAACGGGGCGGCTCTGCTGTGACGGAGCAGAATATCAAGGTGATCTGCTCCCAGTTCAGCGTCAATGAGAACTGGCTGCGCACCGGAACCGGCCATATGTTCATAGAAAATGACAGAAAACAGAAGGAATTTTTCGCTATTTTTGACGAATTGTCCCCTGATCTCCAGGACCATCTCATCCGCACAGCCAAAGATCTTCTGGAGACCCAGGCCAAGATGGACAACCGGAAAAGTGAAAAAAGCAAGATACAATCCCGGAATTGAGGGAACAGAAAGGGGACAGGCAATTCCACCTGTCCCTCAGTTTATATCTATATAGTCATTTTCTGGACAATACAGTCCATTTTTGTCTCTACATCACTACATTCTATATATTTCCTGCTCTTGTTCGCGATCCGCTCCGCGCACGGTTTCATAAATCGCGACATTTCGCTGACCCGCATAACATTTACTGGTTCCTTTTTCTCAACTGATTCAAGTCCTAATTGCTTCAAAATCTCTTCACTGAACTTCACCAGTCTCAAAGACAATGTCTTTACAACTCCCCCTCAACTCATTGCCCCAGGGAAATCATAATCAGTCTTCACGCCCCATGACTCCTTGGATCACAAACTCCACCCGCGCGTCCTTCTCCCCGCTGATCTCATACTCCTCATGTACCGGAGCGCCCCAGCTATCGTCGCCGCCCACGCCTCTGACAGCGCCAAGGATGCTGACAATGGTGTAATGAGGCGGTGTGGGAAGTTCTTCCCTGTGGAGGGCATTTTCCAGTTCTTCCGCCGTGTACGGGAGCACATTCATGTAAAATGGCTTCTCCGCGGCTGTAAACTTAAGTCCAAAGCCTTGCCTGTCCGCCACCTTCAGCCACCTGACTCCTGTTCGTCCGCCGCACTCCTGGGGAAGCAGATACCGGGACAGGTTGCCTTCCGGCGTGCCTGCGAAGATCCCCAGCCTGGCTCCGTTGGCTCTGTCAGGGTAATTCTCCTCCGGTCCCCGGCCGTAGTAGGTAAACGCGTTGACATCAGACAGGAACCGGAATCTCATGCCAAACAGAGGCAGGCCCGGAAGTCCTTCTTTTCCAAAGTAATGGGCCTTCACCCTGATCTTCCCGTCAGCCGTCACCTCATAGACCACCTTTGTCTCCGTGGCCGGAACCACAGGCAGACCGTATGTGTAGGTCACAGTCACTTTGTCAGGTTCTTCCTCCACCTGAATCTGAGTGTTATTGTACTGCCACAGCTGGTCAGCCCCAAGCCACATGGCGCTTTTGACATTAAATCCGTTCCCTCTATCATTGTCCGTGGCAGCCCGCCAGTAAGTGGGCATAGGCGCTTTTCCGGCGATCCACTCCTTTCCGCCATAGCGCAGGGATACAATGCCACCGTCGGCTCTGGAGAACAGCACAGAGAAGTCCCTTCCCTTTACACCAAGATTGACATCACCGTGGATGACTTTCATGGAAAGCTCTTGGCCTGCTGTACCTAATGTCCCTCCATTTGACACGCCGGACGCACCGCCGTCAGCGGCACTGGCTCCATCGGTCTCTGCCTTGCTGACGCACTCTCCAAAAGCCACCTCATGTCCCTTATCCGCCCAGAGATTTCCTTCCCTCAGCACAGCGGATACCTGGCATATGTATTCTCCCGGCTCTCTCTTTACAGACACGGGGATGGCCATTTTCCTGGTCTTCCCCGCTTCCACCGCCGCCTGGAGCAAGGTCTCCGCCACCGGTTCCCCGTCCTTTAAGATCTGGCACACAAATTCCACATGGCTGGTGTCCACAAACAGGTTCTTGTTTCTGATATCCGCCTCTGCCCGCATACAGCCATCCTTATCCCATCTAATCTCCGGAATTATGGACAGATTCTGATACAGGTATTTCACCTCCTGGGCTTTGGGGGACGGCTCCCTGGTTCCGTAGACAATCCCGTTTCCGCAGAAATTATAGTCCGTGGGCCGGTCTGTGAAATCTCCGCCGTACCCCAGCACCTCCGACCCATCCAGATCCTGACGCGCGAGGGCCTGATCCATGTAATCCCAGATGAAGGCTCCCTGGTACATGTCATAGCGGTCCTCCAGGTCCGTGTACTTTTTCATGCCTCCCAGGGAATTGCCCATGGCATGGGTGTACTCGCACAGGATAAATGGCTTCTTCGGGTCATTTTCCAGATACTTTATCACATCCTGGGGCTTGGTGTACATCTGGCTCTCCACCTGGCTGATATGCTCAAACTCCCGGTTCCAGAAAACACCCTCATAATGGACTATCCTTGAGGGATCTCTTTCCTGGAAATACCGGGACATGGCGGCGATGTTCTCTCCCGCGTAGGCTTCGTTGCCGCAGGACCATATGAGGATAGCCGGGTGGTTCTTGTCCCTCTCCACCATGGACATGGCTCTGTCCACCACACAGTTTTTCCACTGAGGCAGGCTCCCTGGCACGTTCCAGGAAGGATCGCAGGTTCCCATCTTCTGCCAGGAACCATGGCTCTCCAGGTTGGCCTCATCGATCATGTACAGTCCGTACCGGTCGCACAGTTCATACCAAAGAGTCTGATTTGGATAATGGCAGGTGCGCACCGCGTTGATATTGTGCCTCTTCATGAACCGGATATCCCACATCATGTCCTCTTTTGTCACTGCCCGTCCTCTGCGGACATTAAACTCATGGCGGTTGATTCCCCGGAAAATGATCCGCTCCCCGTTGAGATACATGATCTTATCCCGGAGCTCAAAATGGCGGAAGCCTACTGTCTGAGGGATCACCTCCACCACCTGTCCCCGGCTGTCCAAAACCGTCACACACAGCCGGTACAGCGCCGGATCTTCCCCGGACCACGGCATCACTGCCGGAAGTTCCATGACAGCCGTTGTCTTTCCCTGTCCGGCGGCTTCTGTCTCCATCTCTCGGACCAGCCGCCCCCGGGGATCCCAGAGGGACAGCTTTATCCGGCAGTCCGGCACTGCCCCGGATTGGCCTGACAATTCCAGTTCCACCTGAAGTTTCCCTTTTTTCATGGCAGATTTCCCGCAAGACCCGCTCCAGGGTGCCATTTCCGGCTGTCCGTCCGCGGCGGGCCCGCTGTCTGCCGCGCCGGGCTGTCCGTTTCCGTCCATCACCAGATCCGCCTTCACGAACAGATCCCGCACATGAATCTGAGGAATTCCGTAGAGATACACTTCCCGGAAAATCCCAGAGAAGCGGAAGAAATCCTGATCCTCGATCCAGCTGGCGCTGCTCCTTTTGTACACCTCCACCGCCAGACGGTTTCCAGACTCTTTTACAAGGCCGGTCAGCTCGAATTCCGATGGGGTGAAGGTGTCCTCGCTGTACCCAACAAACTCTCCGTTGAGCCACACATAGAAGGCTGTCTCCACCCCCTGGAATGACACGAAGACCCGTTTTCCCATCAGCTCTTTCTTCAGATCAAACTCCTTCACATAGCTGGCCACTGGATTGTACTCCCAGTCAATGTGGGGAGGCCTGAGCTCACTGTGTCCGTCCCAGGGGTACATGGTGTTGATGTACTGGCGCTTGTCATATCCCTGGGTCTGAATGTGGCCCGGAACCTGTATCTCCCCCATGGTCCCCAGATCAAAATCGGTCTTGTAAAAATCCTTCTTCCGCTGGTCCGGACAGACAGCAAAGGCAAACTTCCACGTTCCGTCAAGGGACTGACGAAGCCCCATGGCACCCCCTTTCGCCTCCCCTGCCTCCATGGCCTCCGGGCTTTCATAAAATCTGTGGTCCGAGTGGGCCTTCTCCCGGTTGACAGCATAAACCTCCGGGTCCTCAAGCCATGTTAAGTCTGGTACTGCGCTGTTCATAATGCTACCTCCTCCTAATAATATGCGCCGGCACGCCCCGCTTTACGCCGCCTGCCAGGCCAGTAGTTTCAGATGGAAAAATCAGAATTTAAACCTATTATATAGAATTTTGCTGTAAAAGTATAGATACTTTTCACCACAACTATTAAACAAATGTCGTTATTGACCAGAACCATGGACATCCTTTTCCTTTTATGATCGTCTACTGTATTCCATCGTTTTACCCAATCCCGAGGACACATTTTTATTTAGACAAAAACAAAATGTTGCCTGATATCTCGTTTTCAGCATCAACATGAATGAAAGGAGGGTCCCATGCTCTCCGAAAGATACGCGGAGACTTATGAAATCCCAAAATAAATTATTGAGAAAATAGTGAATAGATGTTATCATATATATGGCGTCTATTCCCCAGTTAAATTTATTAACCGCATAACAGAGGGAGATCATCAAATGGCTGATATGACATATGAATTACTGGAGTCAAAAGGTATCGATACATCAATGGTAAAAGTGTGCAAAAAGATAAGAAATTTGGCCAAATTAGACAGAATCACATTGGATAGCAGCACCCATAGAAGCGGGCTGAACCAACATTTATTTGACTATATAGAGTATTGCGGGCTTGATACATTGACCTTTATAAGGAGCTATTTGTCAAACCTTCAACCATACATGATAGAAAGAAGAAAAGATCAAGAGATATACAGATCATATGTATGTGTAATAGATAATTTGTATAAAATATCCGTTTATATAAAAGTGGATACAACTCAGTTTGAAGAAATCATAATCTCATTCCATGAAGACAACAAAAGAGGTGTGGCAAAGTCAAACAGAATACAAGTATACGCAAACAGCCAATATGTGCCAATCTTCGCGGATAGCATATTGAGCAAAATAGAAAATGAAAATAAATATGTCTTAAAAGTTATAGCTCAAAGAGGATTGTTAGAGTTGCCACTAGAAGTAGCTGGATTTAAATGTAAAGACATCTTTGTAGTAAACAGGAAGTCAATAGACACATTATTTATATCATACTGTAATGATTATATAAAAGAGCTGTATACATCAGATCTGAATTTAGACTATGATAAAATTGAAGTATTTTCTGTGTTACAGCAGTTATCGTTTACATCCTATGGCAAGGACACTTTTTCAAGTATATCAATACTTATAGATAGTTTATGCGCGCAGCCGGACTATATAAGTAAACAAGCCGCCGATTTCGCGCTTGTGACATTTGTCCAATCACTTAAGTTAACCACAGAACAGCAAATTGACCTCAAGAAGCTATTAGATACAAAGTATATGGTATCAGATATACGAAGAATCGACATTATATTACAGCGCATAAAAGATAACTTAGCGTTAAATTACAATATGGAGACCGCTTCCCAGTTATCAGACCGCCCTGTTGATGGAAGATTTATTTACAACACAGAAAGTGGGTGGCAGGATGAACAATAAAGAATTATACATGCTGCTGGAATCCCTGAAAATTTTGCTTGAGACCAACAACCATGAAAAAGCCATGGAACTGATCAAGGACACCATGTCACTGATTGACGGAACAAAAAAAATTAAAGACGATGATGACAACAGCAGATAATTTCATCATGCCAAATATCCCCCTGCTCAAAAAAGCAGAGGGATATTTGTTCTCTGAAAGTCCCTTCCCATTACAATTACATAGAACTTTCCTTTACAAATGTCTTCACCACTGTCTCCAGACGGATCTTTTCCCCTTTCCGGATCCGGTAACTTACTGCCGGTATGCTGCCGTTGGGATACAGCACATTGGTGTTGGGGTCCGCCTCAATGATCACGCCTTTGGCCTCAGGGCCGTCACCCCGCACGCGGCACCCCATATCTTCATATCTTATCTGGGCCTCGTTTCCTTCTGCCGTCTGTTCGTACCCTTTCGTAAATTTCTCCACCGAGAACCCGCAGTCATAGGCCACGCAGTCAAAGCCGCTCTCCACCTCATGGATCCTTCTGTGGCCTCCTTCCTCCGGTATCACTGTGGAAGTCACCAGAATTCCCGGAAATGGCTGCCAGGTGCTGATTACCCTGTCCTCTCTCACCTCATAAGACAGGCTCACCTTTCTCACAAACACATAGTCGTCCCCGTCTATGACAAAGGCCAGGGCAGAGTCAGGAGCGTTCTCGTGAAGCACGATCTGGCTTCTTGCCACGGAAAATCCAAACCTGGTAGAATAGGCGAACTTGGAATATTTCTCCGGCACATGTCCGTGTCCGTATTTCTCACAGACCCCTGCCGGGTAGGAAACCACTTCCTTCCCAAGACGGTGCATGATCATATCCGCCTGTTTCAAAACCTTCACTTTCTCAAGCTTTGGAAGAGGCGCCGCCTTTTCCCGCCAGAACGGGTGGTCGTCAGGCAGAGCCAGACACAGAAGGCTTTTCATGCCCCAGTAGGGAGATCCGGGGGCATTGTACCGCTCCGCCATGATCAGGTTGGGGTAGCTGTAGCCAATGGTCAGCACCTGGTCCCTGTCATAAATCTTCTGGCTGTCCCACCAGTTTAAATGCCGGGCCAGGATCCCTTTCACCACGCCAGCCGGGATCTGGTCCAGTCCCGCGAACACGTAGGCTGACCAGAAGGCAGCCTGTCCGAACCGGTAAGCCAGGCTGCGGCCATAGGGCAGGGCGGAACCATTTTCATCAAACCAGTAGATAAAATCTTTGGCGAATCTCTCCGCCCTCTCCCTGAACTTGCCGCACCTGTCAGGGTCCTCCTTCTCCATAGCCGCCGCGTACAGAAGGCCATAATAGTGCATGGCGAAGGAGATATAATAATCCTTCTGGGCCGAGCCGCCGTCCCTGTACCAGCCGTCTCCCAGATAATAAGACTCCACCTTCTCCAGGCCGGAGTCCAGCTTCTCCTGGTCAAACCGGTATCCCTGCTTTTTGAGAGCCACGTTCACCAGGATCATGAAAAACTGCCAGTTGCAGTCCGGGATCATATACTGGTTGATCCCGTAAAGCCAGTCCGCCAGATTCTGTTTTGCCTGGGGACTCAAAGGCTCCCACACCTTCCCTGGGGCAAAGATGATGCCGCTGGCAATGGCGGCCATCTCCACAAACCTCTGGTCATAATCCGTAAATCCGCCCCAGTACTCCTCATGCTCCGGATCCGTCCCATTGGCCAGTCCCCTGGCGTAGATCTCCTCAAATTCCCTGTCCTGGCCGCCTCCTGCCCAGAAAGGGACCAGAGCCCACAGGGGCCTGGAAAATGCCTCCATCTCAATGCTCACCTGTGGGTAAGTCACGCCGCTGTCCCCCAGATGAAGCCTGGCTCCTCCTCTGCTGTACAACGCTGTCAGCGGATCCAGAACCTTGTGCATCCACTGCCTGAAATCTTCTTTTGACTCAAGTCTCATGGTTTCTGCCTCCTCTCAGACTTTTTGCCGCCGCCTGCCACAAAATTGGCAGACCGCGGCAGTTTTTATTTCCTACCAGTATGGATTCCACTCCCCCGCAAGCCTGGTCAGGGCTTCCATATAGAAGTAATCCCCCCAGATATTGCACTCATCCACTCCTTCCGGGGTGCAGGTATTGTAAGGCGACTTCTTGGAATAGGTGCTGTGGAGCACCAGGCCGTTGGACTCCTTTGGAGATTTCACGGCATAGTTGTCTGCCACGGATTTCATGATCTTTCTGGCGATTCCTTTGTAGTATTCGCCCTCTTTTTGGTCCATATATCCGGCCATCTCCAGCATCCCGCAGGCAGCGATGGAGGCGGAAGAAGAATCCCTTGGCTCGTCAGAACCCTCCCCGAACTCCAGATCCCAGTAGGGAACCAGGTCCAAAGGCAGATGCTCCAGAAAATATCCTGTCACATGCTTAAAGTCCTCAATATACTCCTTCCTTCCCGTGTACCGGTAAGCCATGGCTGTGCCGTACACGCCCCAGGCCTGGCCTCTTGCCCAGGCGGAGCCGTCCCGGTATCCCTGGCAGGTAGCCCCGTGGTCCGGCGCTCCTGTTTCCATGTTCATAAAAAATGTGTGCCATGTGGAATAATCCTCCCGGATCACATTGGCGATGGCGGTGTGGATATGTTTTTCCGCGATCTCCCGGTATTTTTCATCCCCGGTCTCCTGGGAAGCCCAGTAGAGAAGGGGGAGATTCAGAAGACAGTCAATGATAAACCTGTAATTCTCCGGCTGGTCCATGGGGCCCCAGGCCTGGATAAACTCCCCGACCGGGTGGAAACGGGTGATCAGCTGGTCCGCTGCCTTCACAGCCGCCTCCCTGCCCTTTTCGCTCCCTGTCAGTTTATACCCCGCCACACAGGATGGGGAGTATAAAAATCCCATGTCATGGTGGTCCACTTCCCTTTTATGGCAAATCCTGTCCAGAAAGCTGTCAATGTGAACCTCTCCCGCCTTCTTCAATTCATCGGCCAGCTCTCTCTGCCCCTGCTTCCTAGCCCACTCCCAGGCCAGCCAGACCTGCCCTGTCCAAAACCCGGTAGTCCAGTTTACATTTTCCGTAGGCGTATAAAACCCCTGTTCGCTGAAAGCTCTCTTAAATGAATAAGTAAAATCCTTCAGATTGTCTCTCACCTGCTCCAGAGCAAAATCCATGGCCCCGTTGATCTCCTTTGGGGTGATCTCCGGCTTCTCCCTCAGCATATCATATATCTCCTTGCCCATAAAACACCTCCAGCATTTATCCTTTCACACCAGTAGCCGCGATTCCTTCCACAAAGTACTTCTGCAGTGACAAAAACACAATAAGCACCGGGATCAGGGACAGCACGGAAGCTGCCATGATCAGTCCGTACTCAGAAGAATACTGGCTGATAAACATCCTCAGTCCGATCTGCAGGGTCTTCTTGGACTCTGTCTTCAAGTAGATCATTGGCCCCAAAAAGTCGTTCCAGGTGGCCACAAAGGTAAAGATGGTCAGGGTAGACAGTGCTGGCTTTGACAGGGGCAGCATGATCTTGGAATAAATCTTGTACTCACTCATGCCGTCGATCCTGGCTGCCTCGCACAGCTCGTCAGGAATTCCCTGGTAGAACTGCCTCATCATGAACACGCCGAAGGCGGAAAATGCCTGGAGGCAGATGATTGCCATGTGGCTGTCATTCATCCCCATGCCCCTCATCATGATGAACTGGGGAACCATGTACACCTGCCAGGGCATGGCAATGGTGGATATATAAGCCATAAACAGCAGGTTTTTGTACTTGAAATCCAGTTTCGCGAAAGCGTAGGCCGCGAAGCTGCTGGTGAGAAGCTGGAGCAAGGTGACGATGATGGTCAGCTTGGTGGTATTCAGCACAAATTTTGACAGCGGGATCTTGGTCCAGATGTCAATGTAGTTCTGCCATCTTGGATTTTCCGGGATCCACTGGATAGGGAAAATAAATACATCTTTGTCAAGCTTCAAAGAGGCGGAGAGCATCCACGCGAAGGGGATCAGCATCAGAACCGCCAGGGCGATCAGCACCACATAGAGGACTACGCGCCAGAATTTATATGCTTTGCTTTGTACTTTCATCTCTTCACCCTCCTAGTTGGCATATTTTTTCTCGCCTCTGAACTGGATCAAGGTCACAGCCAGCACCATGAGGAACAGCACCATGGCCACCGCGCTGGCGTATCCCAGATTCCAGTTGCGGAACGCCTCTTCGTAAATGTGGTATACCAAAACAATGGCTGACTTGTTCAGCACGCCGTTGGAACCTCCGGCCAGCATGTAGACGATGTCATATACCTTGAAACAGTTGATGGTCAGCATGATGGTGACGAAAAATGTGGTGGGCTGCAGCTGGGGCCAGGTAATGTACAAAAACTTCTGCCATGTGTTGGCACCGTCTAAACTGCAGGCCTCATAAAGCTCCGCGTTGACTCCCTGGAGTCCCGCCAGATAGATAACCATGTAATACCCCATATTTTTCCACACACTGAACAGTACCACGGTAAACATTACCCAGTCTTTGTCCGCTGACCATTTGGGAAGGTTCTTTGCCGCCACGCCCAGATTGTACAGGATCATGTTCACAGGGCCGCTTTTCTGGGGGCTGAACAACATGTTCCAAACCGCCGCGACCGCTACTAAAGACGCTACATAGGGGAAGAAGCTGACAGTCCTGAAAAAGTTGCGTCCCTTTACCTTCTGGTTCAGGATAATCGCCAGCCCCAGGGAACACATCAGCGTCAGGGGCACCGTGGCGATACAGTAGATGATGGTGTTTTTCAGGGATGCGATAAAACGTTCATTTTTAAACGCCTCCACAAAATTGTTGAAAGCCACAAATTTCATGGCATTGTTTCCGTCCCACTCCGCGAAGGCTAGGATAAAGGCAAAAATGATCGGGATCAGGGTAAACACGCAGAATCCGATGAAATTAGGAGCGATAAAGGAATAAGCCACCATATCTCTCTTCGTCTGTCTGCTGAGCCGCTCCCCTGTCTTGGCTTGCTTGATCTTTCCCTGGGTATACTCGATCTTCTTTATGATCTTGTCCCGTTTTTTCTTGTCAGCCGTGCTTTTCAGTTCCTCCCGCAGGGCCGAAAGCTCAGGTTCCAGTTTCGCTAATTTCTCCTTGACCACTTCCGGGTCAACCTTTTTCTGGCCTGCCATATTTTCCTCCTCTTCTTTTCTTAAAATCGGACGGGTCAAATAACTGGCCCGTCCGTGTTGTGTCCGCTGTTTGATTTTATAGGAAACATTAGTTTGCCAGGATTGCCTGTACGCCGTCTGTCATCTCGGCGATTCCCTCGTCAATAGTGCTGCCCTCGGTCATGATGTTGTCATGGCCCTCATTGAGGATGGTCTCGATCTCAGAGCTCTTCGCGTGAACCGGCATCTCCAGGTAAGTGTTGGCTGTCCTTAAAGCCTCCGCGCTGGCGTCGTCTCCCGGGAAGCCTTCCATGCCGGAGATGGCTTCGATAACCGCGTCGTTTGTGATAGCCGGAATGGTACCGGTCTGCGCCACTACCTCCGCGCCTTCAGATCCACAGACAAACTTTACAAACTCCCATGCCAGATCCTTGTGGGGAGCTGAGGTGGGGATGGACAGACAGGTGATGGTCGCCAGAGTGGAGCCTGGCTCTACGCCTTCCGCGTGAGGATATTTTACAAGTCCCCAGTTGGCTACTTCGGAACCATACTCGCCGGTCTTGATCTTCTCGATCAGTGTGGGGATAAACCAGGAACCCATGTTCATCATAGCCACATTGCCCTGGGCAAACGCGCCGGAGTAATGTAAGCTGGAAGTCTTAAGGGTCGCGTAGTCCTGGCACACGCCGTCCTCCTGCTGAGCCAGAATCATCTCATAGTATGGCTTCAGGAACTCATAGTTTCCGTCCACGATGGAGTTCTTGCCATCCAGGATACCGAACAGCTGAACAGCGGATCTCCAGGTGTGATAGTGAGCGCCGTACACTTCCTGTCCGGGAGTGTCATTGGTAACGCTTCTTGCCAGGGCGTCATACTGCTCAAAGGTCATATCATTTGTGGGGTAGTCAACACCCGCGTTGTCAAATACATCTTTATTATAGAACATTACCCAGAAATCACTTCTGAACGGCAGTTCATACAGTTTTCCATCCACGGTCACCTGGTCGGTGATGCCGCCGTACTGGGACAGATCCACACCGTCTTTCGCGATATAGTCATCCAGCGCTTCCAGCACGCCCTTGTTCACCAGGGTGGTGTAGCCGGGCACGTCTTTGATGGTGGCAATATCAAAATCAGAGCCGCTTCCTGTCAGCTCTGTGGCCAGAACCGTCTGATAGTCCGCGGAGCCAAGGTCTACCATCTCAATCTTCACTCCCGGGTTAGCTGCCTGGAACGCGTCGATCAATGGCTGATAATATACGGTAGAGGATACATCCCACACCGCCCACTTTAAGACCGTATCACCTTCTGCCGGTGCCGCCTGCTCAGCCGCCGCGGTAGTTCCCTCTGTGCTCCCGGCCTCCGCCGGTGCCGCTGTGGTGCCTGTATCCGCCGCGGTGGTGGTGTCTCCTGATGAGCTTCCCCCACAGCCAGCCAGACTCATGGCTGCCATACCGCATGCCAGCGTCAGTCCAAGTAATCTTTTTTTCATGTTTTTTCCTCCTCTTTACACTGCTTTGTTAATAGCTTTTTGCTATAGGAACAGTATACTTGATTTTTCTTCTCTTAAGAATGGAATAATCTCCACAAAAACTTCACTATTTCTATCTAAAATACCTGTTTTTTTATTTCCATGGAATTTTTTACTCAGTTTAGGTAATTTTTTATGGTTGTATACAAAAGGCACTAACCTGAGAATCTTATTTTGTGGTTTTTGTTGACTTTTTCTAAAATATATATCATACTTATGAAAACCCCAAAAATTACAGAAACAGGTATTGTTATGAATCCTCACTCTTTTGGAAAAACCATCAAAGGAAAGATCATCTCCATCACCATTGGCACCACCTTCCTCATCACCCTGATCACAGTGGGAGTCTGTTTTTTTGTATTTCAGACTCTGTTAAGACAAAACCAGATCCAGTCCGTGGAATTCAATCTGCAGCTTGTGGCCAACAATGTGTCCTCCGATATGAAGGAGCTCGTATATTTTACCCGATGGTGTTCCTCCAACAGTGATATCATCGGATACCTGGAGACCTTTCACGACAAGGATCCCCTGGCTGTGGCCTCGAAAAATGACAAGGGGCTCCGCAGCATTGCCATCCGCGCTTACGACCGCCTTCGGGAAGAGTACCGCAACACCGCGCCTTCCCGCTATATCACCAGGCTCATCGTGTCCAACAACACCACTACCAATTTTCTCCAGATCATGAACACCTCCGGTGATACCTCTGCCTATAAAGCAGATTCTCTCCCTGGCTGGGAGTATTTTTCCCCTCTCATGGACAGCCCTGAGCTTCTGTGGGCCGGAATTGTCAATGACCCCTTTTATCAGAACTTCCAGGACATCCCCATCATCCCGGTCATACGCCCTGTCAACGGCAGCTACGGCAATGATGTGATCGGTTGGGTCTACCTGTCCATCTCCGCCAGCGTGATCACGGACCACCTAAAGTCCTTCCCTCTTCCGGCGGACAGCCAGCTCTATCTCACTTTAGGAGACAACCTGTATCTCATACAGGGTTCTTCGTTCCAGGAGATGCCGAATGGATTTACGGTGGTGTCCGGGGAACAGGTTGAGGGGGTGAGCCCGGGAACTCTTGTGGAAAAGGTCCGCATGGCTGACGGGTCCTCTGAGACACTGATCACCCGCTCTCTCGGCCAGAAGGGCTGGTACATCCACCAGATCCTCTCAAGACAGCAGATCGAACAGCAGAGGGCCGTGTACCTTCTTCTCATCGCCGCCATCTGCACCGTGATCTTGTCGCTGGGACTTTTTATGGTCTTTTCCCTGAACCGCACCATCAACCAGCCTGTGGCCAGGATCCAGAAAAAGATCAGTGAGATCGCCCAGGGGGACTTTTCCAGAGACGACTCCATTGAGTGGGACCATGAGCTGGGAGATATCGGAAAAGGCATTAACACCCTGTCCCTCAATGTGGTAAGCCTGATGGAAAAAAGGATTGACGACGAGAAGCAAAAAAAAGATTTGGAATATCAGATTCTCCAGAGCCAGATCAATCCCCATTTTCTGTACAATACCTTAAACTCAATCAAATGGATGGCCACCATCCAGGGCTCCTCCGGCATCGCGGAGATGACCACTGCCCTGGCCAGGCTCTTAAAGCGGGTGGCCAAGGGAGCCGCTGCCATGATCACCCTCCGGGAAGAGCTGGAACTGGTGAAAGACTATTTTCTGATCCAGCAGTACCGCTACGGAGGCAGTATCTCCATTGAATACCGGATCCGGTCCGAGGAGCTGTACGGCTGCATGATCCACCGTTTCTCCCTGCAGCCTATCGTGGAAAACGCCCTGTTCCACGGCATTGAACCTAAGGGAGCCGCGGGAAAGATTCTGGTGGAGGCGGTTTCTCTTGCTGATCAGGGGCGAGAGGATGTGAGGATCTCCATCACAGACAACGGGGTGGGAATGAGCCAGGAGATGATTCAGAAGGTCCTCCACCAGTCTCCCTCAAAGAAAAGTACCGACTTCTTCCGGCAGGTGGGCATCGCCAATGTGAACCAGAGGATCCTGTATGATTATGGTCCCCCTTACGGGATCACCATTACCAGCGAACCCGGCGTCTACACCACCATGACCATTTTGATTCCCTGTATCATTCAGGAAGGAAAGGATACACTATGATAAAGTTACTGATCGTTGACGATGAACCCCTGGTTCAGATCGGCGTCAAGTCCATGCTGAACTGGGCTGATTACGGCATCGAGGTCTGCGGAACCGCCATGAACGGGGCCGCGGCTCTGAAAATGATTGAGGAGTACTCGCCGGAGATCGTCATCGCTGACATCCGCATGCCCATTATGAACGGCTTAGAACTGGCCAAGACCTGCCGGGATACCTACGGACGGATTCCCCTGTTCATCATCCTCACCAGCTACGAGGAATTTGAACTGGCCAGACAGGCCCTGTCCTATGAGGTGGTGGACTATCTGATCAAGATGGAGCTGGACAAGGAGTCTCTGGCCGCCTCCATTGAAACCGCGTTAAAACGGCTGAAGGACCTGAAAGCCACCGAGGCCATACGTACTGCCGGACGGCCTCTTTTGCAGACCTATATGGACAAGTTCTTCCTCCGGCTTCTCCACAACCTTTTTGACAATGAAGAGCAGTTCCTGCTCCAGACAAAGGATCTAAACTTAAACTTTGACCACAAGTATTACGCGGCAGCCCACTGCGAGATCCTTGAGGACGTGGGCCGGGAAATGACCCGCGAACAGCTGATGAATCTCTACACCAGCACCCTGCAGATGGTCCGGGACATCTTGAACCGCTATCTTCCGTGCCATGTGATCTCCCTGGACATAAAGCATTTTTCCGTAATCTTCCAGTTCCCTTCCATTGACGAGGAGGAGAGGCAGAAGATGCTGAAGGCCCTGGACAACGCGGGCACCATGGTCCACAACTATTTTAATGTCCGCCTTACGGTAGGCATCGGGTCTGTGGTGGATGCCCCTTTAAAGATCAGCGATTCCTACCAGGATGCCAGGATCGCTTTCACCTCCGCCACCACCCAGGATCCTTACCGGGACTACAACCAGGTGAGGCCGGAGGCCATCAAAAACTCCTTCAACATCACCTTGTTTAAAAATGATCTGACCCAGGCCTTCGAGGAATTCGACTCCTCCATCCTTTACGACACCCTGACCCAGATCCTTGACCTGTTTTCCCAGAATCCTCTCCGCTATCTCCAGGCCATTGACGGGGCCTGCAACATTCTTTACCTGTCTCTGTCCCTGCTGCCCAACGGCGAGGATACCATCAGCGAGATCTTCTCCGACGATTCCGACGGCTACCGTTCCATCTACCGCATGGGCAATGTGGAACAAGTGACCGAGTGGATGACAAGGCTGCGGGACGGCCTGTGCGAAACCTTGAAGTCCAAGCGGGTCACCTACAAGGAACATGTGGTGACCAGTGTCCAGAAATATATCCAGAACCACATTGAGGAGAGGCTGACCCTCAACGAGGTGGCCGCGATCTTCGGCTTAAGCCCCAACTACCTGAGCGCGCTGTTCAAAAAGACCTGCAATATCGGCTTTTCCGAGTATGTCACCCAGATCAAGGTGACCAAAGCCAAGGCCATGCTGCTGGACCAGGATCTGAAGGTGTACGAGGTCGCGGACAGGCTGGGGTTTGAAAGCGCTTTTTATTTCAGCAAGGTATTTAAGAAAGTGGTGGGCCTATCGCCCAGGGAGTTTGTACAGCAAAAGACGGAGGAATCTTAAGGTGATTCCTCCGCCTTTTTTGTGTACACAAGACGGAGAGGAATATGGCCGCTAAAGCGGTCCCTCCCCGCACGGCGAATAGGGGGAAGGGCCTCCCCTGCTTGATTCCGGGCTCCCTGTCAGCAGTCTTCCGGGATCACAAGCCTGAGCCTGTTTTCCCCAAAAGTCACCAGGGTCCGGAAAATGTTGTGATCCCACGCTGTCCTGAGCCTTGGATCGGTTATGGGGATCTCCTCCGTCTCAGCCCTGGCCGCCCCCTCTATAAAGCAGCAGCCCGCCGGCCCCAGATCCATACAGCAGACCGGGGAGTTTAAGCCATACTTTTGGGAAATCGTCCTCTCATCTATCCACTTAAGCCCAGGTTTCTCATAAGTCATCAGGGACAGCACCGCCTGCTCCCGGTTTCCCGCACAGGTATCCGTAACACAGACCCGCTTTCCCTTCTCCAGGCATACATGTCTCACATAAGATTCCACGCACTTTTCCGGGTAAGCTCCTGCCAGGTCCATGGAAATCCGCGACATTTCTTCCCCCAGCTCATATTCCACCCCGGAGGCGGCAAATTCCTCGCCGTCTCTCTGGGCCTCTTCCCCGAATGTGGGAAGATTGTGATACCGGGACTGCATGGTCCAGATCTCATATCTCTGTGGTGAAAATGTCTTTTTGGTGTAACTCTCCACCCCAACATCGATGAACATGGGCTTTGCGTCCCGGTAGATGGTAAAGCTGCCCACATCATTGTGGTTGTGGCTGTCATTGTTGTCTCCCGCCTTCACCGCCACACAGAACCGCTTATCCCTGGCGATAAAAAGCCCTGTGCTGGGAAAATAACAGTCAGGAGGAAGCCTATGGTCCACAGGCCTGTATTCCATCATCTCCCTGTGACAAAACGCTGACTGGACCCTGTACAGCAGATTATGCTCCTGACAATCGATCTGCTCTTTTAGGGTCTTTGCCTGGTAATCCCTGGCCGCGAATCCCATAAGATCCTCATCGCCCACCTGTTTTCCAAACAGATATTCCCTGACTCCGCAGGCCCCGGCCACCGGGGAACAGTCTGCGAAGTTCACATAATATGGCCCCGCCCCGTGGACCTTCCTGATATAGGACGCTATATTGCGGATCTTAGGCTCCCTGTACAGTCCCCCGAAGGCCCCGCCGCACACCTGGTTCAGAACCTCCATGGCATTGAACAGGGTTAGGCCCGCGTGGCGGTAATACTGGGCCCCCTCGTCACAGCACCCATCCTCCCCGTACTCGTCAAGAAAATAGTCCAGACTCTTGCAGGCTTTTTCCACCATTGCCTTCTGGATTTCCACAGGAAGAGCAGGTCTTGTAAATGCCGCGATCAGCACATTCTGGGTGCACCATGAGGTCCAGTTATTCATGTGGGAGCGCCCATCCCCCATCCACCAGAAATGCTCTTTTAAGTAAGGAGTAAAGATCCGGGTCTCAAGGTTGTGGTCCACCAGTATGGATATAGCCGGGCTCACCTTCCCCAATTCTTCCCTCAGAAGATACTCCGCCACAGCCACCACGGCCCCCGCCTCTGCCGCGAACAAGTCCACAATGGGCCTTGTCACATCGGGAAGCAGAAGCTGAGGCGCGTCCCGGATGTAGGTGTTGTGGGCCGGAAGCTGCCAGGCCGTCTCCTCGCAGATCAGAAAGATCCCGTTGATGATGGCATCCAGATACCTGCCCTCATGCTGAACACACTCTGCCAGCACCAGGGCGTCAAGGGCCGTTAACCTGGCAAACAGCTTGTCCTCGTAGCGGCCGCGGTTTCCTGTCCGTCCAAACTCCATAAAGTCTGTGGCCAGGATTGAAGGGAATGGGTAATCGAGCCGCCTCTCCCCCTCGCTGATGAGCATATCTTTATATTCATCTGGCAGGCTCTCCCAGGGCCCCCGGCAGCAAGCAGGGGGATAAACGGTAAAAAGCCACTGGGGAACCGCTGTTTTTCCTATTTCTTTAAACATTTATCTATACCTCCGTGACTGATTTTTGTTCCTGCCGCTTATTATAGCTCTGGACAAAACAGCTGAAAATGGATTTTTTTAGGAGGTTCATGTATATTTTACATTATGGTTTCTGGATCCTGTAGGCCTCCTTTTCCCCATGAATGTCTTTATTGTACCCCACCCCGGCCTTTTATTCAACGCTTTTCCAAAACATCAAAAAAGACAGCTGCCCCGAATCATTAGGATTCACTGACAGCTGTCTTTCTAAACCTTTCGCGCCCCGGCAGCAAAAATACCGCCGCCGCTATACATACCCCAGCAGCCCCGGCAGCCACATGGACAGGGCCGGTATATAGGTTACTAAAAGCAGCACCCCGAATATGGCCGCGAAGTAATACAAAAGGGGCTGGATGACATCCTCAAGCCTGGTATTTCCCACCTTCACACCCACAAACAATGTGGTGCCCACGGGAGGGGTGATGGTGCCGATGCACAGATTAAAGATCATCATGATGCCGAAATGCACGGAGTTCATCCCCAGTTCCTTACAGATGGGCAAAAAGATGGGCGTAAAAATCAGGCAGGCCGGAGTCATGTCCATGAAGGTTCCCACCACCAGCAGCAGGATATTGATGATCAGCAGGATTATCAGTGGATTTTTGCTGATCCCCAGCATGGCATTGGATATGGCAGCCGGAAGCCCCGTAAAGGCCATGACCCAGGACATGATGCTGGACACTCCGATGAGGAAAATGATGATGCCTGTCATCTGGGCGCTGTCCATAAAAATTTTCGGCAGATCCTTAAAGCGGATAGACCGGTAAAAAAACAGGGACAGAACCAGGCTGTACACCACCGCCGCCACCGCGCCCTCTGTTGCCGTAAAGATGCCCTTGATGATCCCTCCGATAACAATGACGATCATCAGAAGGCTTGGGATGGACTGCCAGAAAACCCTTATCCTCTCTTTTCCCGTAAAGGTCTCCTGGCTCCGGTATCCCCTTTTCCTGGCATAAAAAAACACCACCGCCATGCAGGCCAGTCCCCACAGTATCCCCGGTATATATCCGGCCATAAACAGAGCCGCTATGGATGTCCCCCCGCTGACCAGCGCGTAGGTGATCATCACGTTGCTGGGCGGGATCAGAAGCCCTGTGGGGGCTGTGGCGATATTCACTGCCGCGGAGAAATTTTTGTCATACCCCTCTTTCTCCTCCACAGGCCCTATGATGGCTCCCATGGCTGACGCCGCCGCTGTTCCGGAACCGGAGATAGCCCCAAAAAGCATGTTGGCCACAATGTTTGTGTGGGCCAGGGCACCGGGAATCTTTCCTGTAAACAATTTGGCAAACTGAATCAGCCGGATGGCGATGCCTCCCCGGTTCATGATATTTCCCGCCAGGATAAAGAAGGGTATGGCGATAAGGTTGAACACGGAGATTCCGGAAAATATCCTCTGTGCCCCTGTGAGGAGGGCCGGTTCCAGCTCCAGAACCGGAAGGATGGCGCAGATGGAAGACACTGCCAGCGCGATGGCGATGGGGATTCCCGCCAGAAGCATAGCCATAAGGGACACCAATATGATCAGCCCCGCTGTCCACGCGATATTCATCTTGACTCCTCCTTTCCGGCCCTGCCTGTCATTTCCGCCATATTCATTATGCTGTACACAAGGATCAGCACCCCGCTCAAAGGCACGATAAGGTACACATATCCCATAGGAATCCCCAGGGAAGCTGTCCTCTGGCTCATGGTCAGGGAGGTGATCTGAATCCCTCCGTATATCATGATCACTGCCGCGAATCCAAAGATCAGGCACTGGGAAATCATCTCCAGCGTCCTCTTGCCGCTGCCTTCTGCCTTGTCCGCCAGAAATCCCATGCGCATGTGCCCATTTTTCCCAAACATATAAGCTGCCGCCAGAAGGGACATCCAGCCAAAAGCGTAAGTCAGAAGCTCCTCTGACACCGTGCTGGGCTTGTTGAACAGATACCGTACCAGGATCTGATAGGCTCCCACAACCACCATGAGACCTGACAGAAATATGATCACCGCCTCCAGCGCCTTATCCAGGGTGCCCCGAAACCGTTTTATTCCATCCATTCACCGTCACTCCCTTCCTCCGTGATCCACCAGGGATTCCGATTTACCGCCAGGCCCGCCTCAGCCCCTGATCTGGGTTTGGGCTCCAGGGCATATCGGGCCGCCTGGCCAGGACTGAGCCTCAGACCTGCCTTTTCTTTGCTTTCCTCCTTTGACCGCTCCTTCATCTCCTCATTGACCCTCTGGATGGCCTGGTACACTGGTTCGATATCCGGGTTGTCCTCTAGCATTTCCCGGTGAAGTCCTAAGACCTTTTCCTTAAACGCCTCCACATCAGCCTCCAGAAACTCTACCCCCATATCCCGGGCCGCTGTCTCCCTGGCCTCTTTTACCTGCCTGTCCCACTCTTCAAGCTCCACCTCCGTGGAAATCCGGGCCGCCTCCCGAAACACCTTAAGCTCCTCCGCTGTCAGGCTCTCCAAAAATTTCAGATTCCCCACCAGCATGTCCGGCACCATCTGGTGCATATTATAGGTAAAATACTTGGCTACCTCACCGTGCTTATTGTTGGTCAGAGCCAACTCATTGTTCTCCGCCCCGTCGATCACCCCCTGCTGGATGGCCGTGTACACCTCCCCAAAGCTCATGGGAGACGCAGCCGCGCCGAAGGCCTGCATCATTTTCACGCTGGCCGGACTCTGCTGGACCCGGATCTTCATGCCCTTTAAATCCTCCGGAGTCCTCACAGGCTTCTTGGCATAAAAATTTCTGGTCCCCGCGTTGTACCAGGTCAGCACCCGGAATCCCGCTTTGTCCGTGGACTCGTAGATCCCGTTCATCATCACCTCATCCCCCATTACCCGTCTGTAAACCTCCGTGGAGTCAAAAAGATAGGGCATGCTGAAGATCTCATACACAGGAGCGAAGGTCTCCAGGTTCGCCGTCCCCGCCACCACAAAATCAATGGCCCCTGTCTGTGTCAGCTCAATGGCCTTCTGGGCAGCCCCAAGGATCTCATTTGGAAAGACCTGCACCTCATACTTGTCCCCCAGTTCTTTCTCCACATGCTCCTTAAACGCCGCGAGTCCTAAGTACTCTGGATGGCTTTCCGACTGTCCCAGAGCGATCCTCACAATCCTTTTCCCGCTGTTCACGCGCCCGCATCCAGCGGATATGGCCGCGGCCATGAGCGTCACTCCATAGGCCAACAACCTGGCTTTCTTCCATGGTACCACGATCTTTCACGCCCCTCTCTCAAGAATTTCTTTTATAGTATGACCCCATTCTCGAAATTTAGCCGCGTATATCCTTGAAAAATCTGGTTTCCAAAAACTCCTCAATCGTATTCCTTCTTAAGGGTAAATCCCCTCCCCCTCACCTCATTGACCTGATTGATCACAATAAACGCCTGGGGATCAATCTTCTGGATCAAATGGTTTAACTGGGCCAGCTCCCGGTTGTTCACCACCGACATAACCACATATCCGTCCCTTTTAAGATGGCCTGTCCTGGACCTGAACAAGGTCACTCCCCTGTCAAGCTCAGAGGCAATGGCCTGATTGATCTCCTCATAGTACGCTGACACAATCTTTACCTGCATCCTGGCCTGTCCCAAAAGCAGCACCTTGTTCAGCACCGTGGTGTAGGTCAGCACCAGCAAAATTCCGTAAAGCACCATCTCCTTGTCGGAAAATACCATCTGCAGAAGCAGAATCGCCGTATCCATCCCATTCATGGTTCCTGACACCGACAGTCCCATCTTCTTGTTCAGCACCAGAGGCGGGATATCCATTCCTCCCGTGGAGGCCCCGGCCCTGATCACCACCCCGATGCCGCCGCCGATCAGGAGACCGGCAAAGATCACTGCCAGCAGATTGTCCCTTGTCATCTGCCCTAAAGCGGGAATCCCCTGAAACACTGACAGGATAAACGGATAATAAAAAGTGCTGATAATGGTGGTCAGGGCAAACCGCTTTCCCAGCACCCAGGCACCCACCAGAAACATGGCCACGTTAAACACCGTGACAAAGGCCTGGATGGGAAGCCCGAACTGGTGATAGAAAAACAATGCCAGGCCAGTAGTCCCTCCTGTGATCAGCCCGTTTGGCAGAATAAACATGGTCACCGCCATGGCATAGGCCGTATTTCCCGCCAGAATCCACAAAATATTTTTTACATTGCTGAGATTTTTCATTACTTCCAGTCCTCCCTTTCTCTCTGATAACCATCTATCGAATTATCAGACTAAAGCGCGTGAAAAAAGCCGCCCGCGGATTCCGCGGACGGCTTTTTACAGCCGGTTATATCCCGGCCCATTATTCTAATTCCTCTAAAATCGAAGTCCCGATGGTTCCCTTTGGCATCTCCACCTGGAAATTGCGGGCAATGGTGGCCCCGATGACAGCAAAGGTATCCCTGGCCGGAAGCCTTCCCCTGCCCTTCATGGAGGGGGAATAGGCCAGAAACGGCACCTTCTCCTTGGTGTGGTCCGTGCCTTTGTAGGTAGGGTCGTTGCCGTGGTCAGCGGTGATGATCAGCAGGTCATCTCCCTTAAGCTTTTCAAGAAGGACTCCCAGCTTCTGGTCAAACCTCTCCAGCTCCTGCCCATAACCCCCGGGATTTCTCCGGTGCCCCCACAGCGCGTCAAAATCCACCAGATTTACGAAACAAAGTCCCTCAAAGTCCTTGTCCGCGATCTCAATGGTCTGCTCCATGCCGTGGACGCTGCTCTTTGACTTCCAGCTCTCGGTAATCCCCTCTCCGTCAAAGATGTCCCGGATCTTTCCCACACTGATCACATCGTACCCTGCTGCCTTTAAGGCATCCAGGGCGGTCTTCCCGTAAGGCTTTAAGGCGTAGTCGTGGCGGTTGGAAGTCCTTTTAAACTCCCCTTTCCTTTTTCCCACATAGGGCCTGGCGATGACCCGCCCCACCTTCCACTCATCCCTCATGGTCAGCTCCCTGGCGATCTCACAGCACCGGTACAGCTCCTGGAGCCCAAAGGTCTCCTCGCTTCCGCAGATCTGCAGCACCGAGTCCGCTGACGTGTAAACGATCATGTCTCCTGTGGCGATCTGGTGCTCCCCCAGCTCATCTAGGATGGCTGTGCCGCTGGCGGATTTATTTCCCACAATCCCGTGCCCTGTCCTCTCAGACAGTTCCCGCAGCAGTTCCTCCGGAAATCCCGTGTCCGTAAATGTCTGGAAGGGCTTTGTTATGTGAAGGCCCATCATCTCCCAGTGCCCTGTCATGGTGTCCTTCCCCACACTGGCCTCCAGAAGCTCCCCATAATATCCCAGAGGCTCCTCTGCCGGGTCTACATGCTTTAGGGGGTGAAGATTGGCAAGGCCCATGTTGGCCAGATTGGGAATCCGAAAGGGATCCATATGGTCGTCGATATGTCCCAGTGTGTCCGTCCCCTCGTCGTCATACTCCGCCGCGTTCGGCATGGCGCCGATCCCCAGGGAGTCGATGACAATGGTAAAAATCCGTTTATATTTTTTCATAAGGTCTGTGCTCCTTTTTCAGATGACCTGATCCACGCAGATCGCTCCGTAGGGCCTGATGCTCATCTTATAGACATTGCCCTCTCCCAGAGCTTTCTCCATCCTCTCCACATACTCATCTACCAGGTCGTTTGGCAGCATGGCCATGATCACGCCCGCGAATCCGCCGCCGTGGATCCTGCATGCTCCCCGTCCTTTCTCCTGGATAAACAGCTCCGTCAGGGCCAGGGCAACGCTGATCCCCTGCTCCTGGACATCCGCGGTAGTATAGCAGTTCTGCAGCCATTTCCATGACGAGTTGCCGGAGGCGGTGATCCCGGCCAGAAAATCCTCAAAGCGGTCCTCCTTGAGAGCCGCCACTTCCGCCTCCACCCGCTTGTTCTCCTCAAAGAAATGGAGGGCTCTCATGACAGACCGGTCCCCGGCGTACTCCCGTGCTTTGGCCAGATGGGCAATCAAATCCTCTTCCTTCACCTGGGCGCAGACTTCCTTTCCAAAGTACTCTGCCACCTTCTTCATCTCATTTGGCACAGAAGAATAGTCAGCGCTTAAATCCGCGTGGCCCTTTCCGGTGTTGACGATGATCAGGCTGTGATTTTTGGATCCAAAATCAAAGGGGATTTGCTCCACTTTCGGGTTCTGGGGATCATAAAAATCAATGGTGATCAGGCCTCCCACAGCGCAGGCCATCTGGTCAAGAAGGCCAGAGGACTTGTTCCAATAGTAGTTCTCAGCGTATTTCCCCACATGGGCATAGGCCACCACATCCATCTTGCTGTCATTAAAAAATACATTGAGCATGGAGCACAGAAGCATCTCAAAGGCAGCGGAAGAGCTGACCCCCGCGGCGCTGATCACGTTGCTGGTGATATAGGCGTCAAATCCGCCCACCTCATATCCCTTCTCCTGGAAACCCTTTAAGAGGCCCTTTACCAGGTCAACGGTTCCCGCCATCTTGGCGCTGGGGGACAGATCCTCCAGGTCAATGGAGAATGTCTGGTTAAAGGTCTCGCTGACAATGTTTACCTTGCCGCTGCCGTTTTTCGCCCCAATGCCCACACAGTCCAGATTAATGCTGCCTGCCAGAACCTTTCCGTGGTTGTGGTCCGTGTGATTTCCGCTGATCTCTGTCCGGCCCGGGGAGCTGAACATCTTCATGTCCTTGTCGCCGAATTCATTTGTAAATTTTTCCACCAGGTCCTTGTACCGGGCCACATTGGTGTCCACATCGGCCTCCCCGTATAACGCGCCCATGAGCCCGCGGGCCTCTGCTGAATCAAGAATCTTCAGGGTATCTGTCTTCATGATCGTATCTTCCTTTCCATGGTTTCAAACATTTTTCTGTTTCCAGTATACCAAATCCGCCGTCATTCGGACATATATTTTTGTGAGAAATAGTGTTAATTTTTTAATTTTGTATACCCCCCGGATGAGGTGCAGGGAATCAGGGACACGTCAGCCCCATTGTCCCCCCACACCACTTTCAGCAGCGCCGTGTTTGGAATGCTGCTGCCAAATACAAAATTGCCCAGGCTGTACACAATGGTCTTTCCGTTGTACTCTTCCACAGGCTGGAGCACATGGGGATGGCTTCCCACCACCAGGTCCGCGCCCGCGTCAATGTAAGCCCTTCCCATGGCCCTCTGGTAATCCTTAGGCGTCTCCTCCCGCTCCACGCCCCAGTGCACATAGACCACCAGGTAGTCGCAGGCATCCCTTGCCTCCCGGATGGCCTTCAGAGGCAGGGTGGTGTCATAGGTGGAAAATACTCCCGGATGGGAATCTCCCGCGGCCCAGCTGGTGTCCATGTAAACCCGGGAAGTTCCCAGAAAACCGATGGTCTTCTGTCCCACAATCATGGTCTTTAACTGGCTTGCCTCGTCAAAATCCTTTCCCCCTCCTACCCGGAGAATCCCCGCCGCGTCCAGGGCCTCGCAGCTGTCAAGAAGCCCGTCCGGCCCGAAATCCAGGATATGGTTGTTGGCCAGAGTCACGATATCCACCCCCATCTCCTGAAGAATATGTATCCGGCTCTCCGGCACCCGGAAGGTAAACTGCTTGTCAATTGCCGGGGTGCCCCGGACAGTGAAAGGAAATTCCTGGTTTACCATAAAGATATCCGCCGCCTGGATCTCAGCCCGGATCCCTTCATCCAAAACCCCCTGGATGCCACCTCCGCTGTCATAGGCATTGAGAACATGGTCGGAAAAGTATACGTCTCCCGCGAAAAGCATGACGATGTCAGAGGAGGGCCGGGGCCCGGTCTCTTCCTCCCGGGAGACCAGAGGCTTAAGTGACTGTTCCGATTCCGTCCCACTGCCGCCTCCTTCTCCCGCCGCCTCGGACTGCCCCTCCGCCCCCGTCTCTTCTGCCGCCGCGCCCGCGTTTTGATCCGCTCCTTCCGTGACTTCTGGATTTATGTTTTCTGCCTTTTGGGTCCAGGCTTCTGATTCCTCCGCTCTTCCCCGCTCCGGACTGATCTCAATATTCTCCCCCGCCGCTGCCGTCCAGGTCTCACGGGCACTGTTGCTTTTTAAAAAAATCCCCGCCGCCAGACAGCCTAAAAGCCCGATTCCTGCCGCGGCCATGACTACAATCCATCTATTCCCCCGCCTCACGACCCTGACCTCCTTCCTCTTTAATATAGTCCGCTATATAGTTAGTGAGCAGATCCACAAAAATTATAGGGGATACTTGGGCCTCCAGATACTGGGGATATCCCTGATTCCTGTAGCTTGGAAGCCACACCACATGATCCACCTTATTCCGGATAGGATGTTTGTCGGTCTGAGTGATCAAAACCATTGTGGGGCGTTTCTCTTTTGGAAGCTCATTGATCAGGTCCGCGCTCTCCCTGTAGATACTGCTGTTGGCAGAAAAAAATATAACCAGATCCTCCCCGCTGACCCGCTGGGTAAGGGAATCCGAATGGTCTGCCTGGACAAATCTGGAGAGAATCCCGAATTTCCCCAGGTTGATGTCCAGAAGCTGAGCCGGCAGAGAACTTTTGTGATACCCGCAGATGGACACATATCTTGCTTTTACCGCCAGCTTTGCCAGAAGCTCAAAGGTCTTCACAGGCACCGCGCCAGGGATCAGGTGGATGAGCCTGGTATAATAGTCAATCACCGACGACGTGTCCCTGGCCCCTTTCCCTCCCTTGTGATATTTGTAGACATCATATTTAAAATCATTGTAGCCCTGATATCCCAGCTTCTGGCAAAACCGGGTAATGGCGGGCTGGGACACATGGTATTTCTCCGCCATGGAGGTAGCCGTACATCTGAGAATATCATCTACATTCTCCGTAAAAACCCGGTACACCTCCAGCTCTTTTTTCGTCAGGCTCATTTTTTTCAGTTCCATCTGTTCAAACGGATTCATCTGCGCTCCTCCTGGTATAGCCTTTAATCCCGGTGCCCGGAGGCCTCAATCAGCTCTTTGGCCTGCCTGATCACTTCCTCTATAAACCGGTCCGCCTCCCCTCTGGCCAGACGGGAATTGTATGTCTCAAAATATTTGCCGTATTCCTCTCTTGGAACAAGATAATTACAATACGTGTTGCTATAACAGATTATCACAACTTCCAGGCCAGGGAAAGCGTTTTTTATCTGATTTCCAAAACCGCTGAGCACATCTCCAGGCAGGACCACCAGAAGAACATTGCCAAAAAGGCGGAGCTGCCCGATCATCGCCAGGTCATAGGCACCAAAGCTCTCCTTAAGTCTCAGCCTCTGTGATAAAAATTCTTTCATAGGGCTCTGAATATGCTGGACCTCTTCTGACATCTGTCTCCAATCCTCATCAGTCCTGGCCTCAAAATGGCTTACGATGTCAAATGTACGGCTTTCCACAGGCCCTCCATACAGTGGACAGGCTTTCTTTTTGTCCATAAACTGCTCCACCACCTGTCTGGCCGTAAACTCCAGTTCCTCTCTGCCGGAGAGCCTGCGGTAAAACCGGGTGCTCACATCCCCGCAGCAGCCGTTGGTCACTGCCACCGGGCATCCCAGGATTTGCTGAAATTCTCCTCTGATGTGGCCTAAAAGATCCGCGGAAAGAAGAAAACTGGAGCCGTCCAGAATAGTAGGATGGGCCGAGATATTAAATAAGGCTCCCAAAAGCTTTTTTTCCTTATTATAAAAGCCAAACAGGTACACCCTCTTATCCTGGACGCCATCCTTCACATTGCGGTTGCCGTACAGGCCCTGGATTTCCGTCTTTTCCAGGACAGGCTCACACTCTTCCATGGCATTATAAGCCCGGATCATGCTCCTTCCCATTTCCTCCTGAACAGTTTGTGTAAGCTCCTCCTCCACCTGGTTATCCTCAAATGTCATCTTGAAAAAAGAGGGCGCGGAGTGAGTGTGGATAGCGGACACCGTGATATGCTCCAAAGACAGTCCCAGCTGTTCTGACACCCGCTCCCGTACGCGGGCACAGAAGGACTCTTCCACCATAATGGAATCCAGGATACCCAGGATATACACCTCATTGCCTATCTCTGCCGCCACGGTGTTGATCTCGATGGGATCCAGCACCCCCTGGCTTTTTTCTCTCCTGCTGTATCCAGCCATAAAGCATGGCTGGTTTGGAGTGACATTTACCTTGTCAAACGCTATTTTCATTACAATACCCTCCTTCTATTGATTGCTTCAGGAAATTCCTTTCTGCTTTTCGTTCGGTTTATCATTTTAAGTATAGCACAATAATTCAAAAAAATATATAATATTTTGAATGAACAATATATTTTTTTATCATCACTCATTTCCTCTATTTTTTACATTTTCCGTGATCACACTAATTTTTTTCAACAATTTTTATGATTTTTTCCTTATTACTATGATGATATTTTGTAATTATATATCTAACTTTCACATGTGTTCAGCTTTGTCGTGAATTTATCATTCAAAATTATTATATTACTATTGCATTTTCATTCATTATATGTTATAGTCACTGTATCAAGCATACATTCAAAACCACTGAAGACGAATGTACAAGAAAGGGGTTAAACTATGAGTGAAACCAAGACGTCTGTAATGGACAAATTCCAATCCGTAATGGAGACCTATGTTGTCCCTGTGGGAGCAAAGATTTCCGAGCAGCGCCACCTGGCAGCCATCCGTGATGGTTTGACCGTTATGATTCCCATGACCGTTATTGGAGGCTTCGCCTGTCTTCTGGCAGTCCCTCCTGTTCCGGCCACCATAACGGAGCCCAGCAATTTCTTTTACGCCCTCTTGCTGGCATGGAAGTCATGGGCCGGGGCACACGCCTCCACGCTGATGCTTCCCTACCACCTGACAATCGGCATCATCTCGATCTATGTAGTTGCCGGCGTTGCCTATCAGATGGCCAAAAGCTACAATATGGATGTGATCAACAATGTTCTTTCAGCTCTGCTGGTTTTCCTCTGCGTCAGCAATGTGGTGGATTTTGAGACCAGCTCCCTGACCATCGGCCGTTTAGGCGCGGGTTATATGTTCGGAGCCATGGTGATCGCCCTTCTTGTGGTGGAGATCAATCACTTCTTTATAAAAAAGAACATTATCATCAAGCTTCCGTCCACCGTACCGCCTAATGTGGCAGCGCCTTTTAACCTGCTGATTCCCCTGACCTTTAACGTGATCGTGTTTATACTCATAAACTCCCTGTGTACCGCGGTAACTGGAGACGGCCTTACCGGCCTGGTGTTCTCTGTCTTCCAGCCTCTGATGAAGGCCACTGGCTCCCTTCCCTCTGTGCTGCTGATCAACTTTATCATGACCACCTTCTGGTTTTTCGGTATCCATGGGGCCAACATGGTAGGTGTCGTAACCACCCCCATTACCACAGCGGCCCTGGCAGCCAATATGGAAGCCTACACCGCCGGAGCCCCCATGGAATATATTTTCGCTGGCAGTGTCAACAGCGTGTTCGGCAACTGGATTACATACAACGCTATCTTAATGGTAATCTTCACTGTCTGCAGAAGCTCCCAGCTGAAATCCGTGGCCAAGATCGCCATTGTGCCAAGTATTTTCAATATCAATGAGCCCAGCATTTTCGGTATCCCAACCGTGCTGAATGTGTACACCTACATTCCGCTTTTAATCTGCAGCATGATCAATTTCAGCTCCTACTATCTGCTGGCCAGCGCGGGGATCCTGGGGAAATTCTGCATGAGCCTTCCGTTTACGGTTCCCGGACCCCTGGCCGCGGCCCTGGCTTCCATGGACATCAAGACCGTGTTTTTGTGGGCCGGCCTGCTGGTGGTGGATTACTTTATAGCCATGCCTTTTATTAAAATTTATGACAAACAGCTGGTAACATCGGAGAAAGAAGCCCAGGAGGAATAAACTATGAAATTGATTATCAATGCCGACGACTTTGGCTATACCAAGGCCAACACCGAGGGAATCCTGGAAGGATACAGAAAAGGGATCATCCGCTCCACCACAGCCCTGTGCAACATGCCGTGGCTGGAATATGGCCGGGATCTGGCAAAAGACTGCCCCGGGCTGGGCATCGGCGTCCATCTGACCCTGACCCTTGGCCGGTCCCTGACAAGAGTGAAAAGCTTTACGGATGCCCAGGGAAATTTCCTCTCCAAAAAGGATATTGGCTCCGCAAGCCTGGACATGAAGGAAGTCTATGATGAATGGAAGGCCCAGATTGAGCGCTACATCCAGGTGTTTGGCCATATTCCCACCCACTTGGACTCTCACCACAGCGTCCATGACCTTAACGAAAATCACAGGGCCGTGGCTCTGAAACTGGGAGAAGAATATGGCCTCCATACGCGGCGCTACGGCCCCTATGAGTTTATCCCCGGTTTTTATGGATCCGCTGCCACAAAAGAACATCTTCTGGAGATTTTACGCGAAAACAGGGAAAAAGACATTGAGATCATGACCCACCCGGGGTTCTGCGACCTGGATCTTTACCGGGCCAGCTCCTACAGCACCCAAAGGGTTCGCGAGCTGGATGTGCTCTGTTCACAGGAAATTCTGGAATATGTGGAGAAACATCAGATCCAGCTGACCCATTACGAGCCAATGGAAAACAGCTGATCGTTAACTTTAAGAATGACAAGGAGAAGGGTCTGCCGCAAAGTGAAAACTCATCTTTTCGCGGCAGTCCCTTCTGTCCTTGAGGTCAAATGAAAGGCGGACAATACCATGGATTCAGCGATCACTCTGTTTCATCAGATCATCAAAATGTTCCTTATGATGGCGGCAGGCTATTATTTTCGTAAAAAGGGAACCATAAACGACGATACCACCTCCCGTCTCTCCAGTATTTTATTGATGGCCGCCACCCCCTGTACCCTGATCACTTCTTTCAACCAGGAGTATTCCTCTCAAAAACTGGCAGGGCTTATGATTGCCCTGGGCCTCAGCTTTCTGATCTACCTGCTCAATATCGCCATGGCCTCCATCCTCTGTAAAAAACAGGATGGAATGGGAAAGTTCTGCCTGATCTTCTCCAATGCCGGATTTCTGGGAATCCCTCTGGTAACCGGGCTGCTGGGCATAGAGATGGTGTTCTACCTGTCCCCTTTTATCTCCTGCTTTTACCTGTTTGTGTGGACCGTGGGTGTTGTACTCATGTCAGGAGACAGAAAAACCGTGACCTTCGCGAAGATTATCACAAACCCCTGTATCTGGGCCACAGCGGCCGGGATCGTGGTGTTCCTGCTTCCCTTTAAGCTTCCGTCAGCGATTATGGAGGCAGTGGCTATGGTGGGCAACATGAACTCTCCCCTGGCCATGATTATCCTGGGATCCTACATGGCCAAGACCAACCTCTTTGATATGTTCCGCGACCGGCGGGCTTATGTGATCTCTTTCTTCCGTCTTGTGCTTCTTCCGGGCCTGGCCCTCATCCCTCTGTCCTTCACGCCCGCAAGGTACAGCCAGATCGCCATGATCATATTAATAGGAGCCTCGGCCCCTGTAGGGGCATTGGCTCCTGTGTTCGCTCAAATGTTTCATAAGGATACAGACGAAGGGGCTCAGATCGTCAGTCTGTCCACCATCCTGTGTGTCATAACCATGCCTCTGATGATCGTTCTGTGGGAAGCCATGGCGGTCTAGCTATCTGGAAACCAGGGAATCCTGGTTAAACGGCAGTGGATTGGCCGGGGAGATACATGGCCAGAGCAGGCCACTGAGTCAACACGCCAGGATCACACCGCCGTCATTGGCGTATACCGTGGCCACTCCCGCTGTCTCGGTGATCACGATCTCCTTAAAATTCGCCCTCTTCATAAGTTCCTCTTTCACGACCCTGGCCCCCTCCGGGTTGTTGCAGTGGGCGATCACCGCCCTCTTTTCCTCAGGAGCCTTGATATTCTTTTTGGCATAATCGCACATCTTGCCCAGGGCCTTGTGGAATCCCCTGGCCTGGTCTTCCTTGATGATCACGCCCTCTATAGCCCCCATAACCGGCTTGATATTCAGGGTGGTGGCAAAAAACGCCTGCAGGCCTGTGAGCCTTCCGTTCTTTCTGAGAGTGTCTAAGGACTCCAGAACAAAATAGGTCCTCATATCCTCCTTAAATTTCTCCGCTTCCCGACACACCTGTTCAAATTCCATACCGGACTCACACAATTCTTCTATATACAGGGCAATATTAAGCTCCCCCGCTGACGCGGACCAGGAGTCAATGACCTTGATATTCTTCGGCCCATGTTCCTCCTCATAAAGCCCCTTTGCCAGCACAGCGCTGTTGTAGGTGCCGCTTAAATGGCTGGACAGAGTAATGACGTAGATATCCTCCTCCGGACACTCATAAGCCTTTTTAAAGGTCTCCGGGGACGGACAGGCCGTCTTGGGGCAGTTTGGACTGGCCTTCACCAGTTTTAAAAAGCTTTTCTGGTCAAATGTCTCGTCATCTATCACCTGGGTGTTATCCACCTGCAAAGTCAGCGGAACCATCTGAAATCTGGGGTCCTTTTTTAACTCATCTGTCAAATCCAGACAGCTGTCGCCAATGATCTTATAACTCATATCGCTCCTCCTGAAAATACAATCGTAACCATCTGCTGCCTTCACAGCCACATTGGATCTATATAATATAGTTTTCAATACTACATATTATAGCATATATTTTCCGGATTTCAATACCCTTTTACTTTAAAAGTCCGCCGTCGGGCGCATGAAGGTTTACTTTGAATAAATTAAATAGCAATTGAGCAGGGAAGGCCCTTCCCCCTACTGGCCGTGCCGGGGCGGAGCCGCTTAGCGGCCATATTCCTCTCCGCCCCGTATACATGATAAAGGCCCCACCGATCCCCCTTACAGGTTTCCATCGGTGAAGCCTTCTATAATTATCTCTCCGTCATCATCATCATGATCTCATTGCTGCGGGCCACAAACTTGGTCATCCTCTCCGGCGGCAAACTTCCGTGGGTCAGGGAGGCCATGTCGTAGAGCTGCTCACAGATCTTCCCGGTAAGCTCGCCCTCCGGGGTATTCAATACATACTGTACCAGCTTGTGGTTGGCGTTGAGCACCAGGGTTCCGCTGTCGCCGCCGAACAGGTTGGGGTCCATGCCGTACATGTTGTACATCTTCATCATATCCTGCATCCTTCTGCTCTCCTCGGACACAATGATCATGGAAGCCACCTGGTCATTTTTCAGCTTCTCAACCTTGATCTCCAGCTTGTCGTTGTTCAAAGCCTTCTTAAAGGTCTCGGTCAGCTTCTCGGTATCTGCCTTGAAGGTCTCCGCATCCTCCTCGCTCACCGTCTCCTTGAAGGTGTCAGTGACATCAGCGTCAATGCGCATAAACTTAAGGCCTTCCTTCTTCTGCTCCAACTGGTTGATAAAGGGGCTGTCAATGTTGTGTCCCATGAGAACCGCGTTTAAGCCTTCTTCCTTAAACATGTTGATATACTGGCTCTGCTCCTTCTCATCGGTCACATAGTAGATCACATTCTCGTGCTTCTCCTTCGCGTCGTCTAAGCAGTCCTGAAGGGTCAAATACTTCTTGTTCAGATCCTTGAACAAAATGTACTCCTTCATCTTCTCCTCAAACTTGTCATCCTTCAGGCAGCCGAACTTGATAAAGGGGCTGATGTCATCCCAGTACTTCTCGTAAGCCTCCCGGTCGGTCTTGCACATACCGGACAGCTTGTCCGCTACCTTCTTGGTGATGTAGTCGGAAATCTTCTTCACAAAGCCGTCGTTCTGGAGAGCGCTTCTGGACACATTCAGAGGAAGATCCGGACAGTCGATAACCCCCTTTAACAGCATCAGGAATTCCGGGATCACTTCCTTGATGTTGTCCGCGATAAATACCTGGGTGTTGTACAGCTTGATGGTGCCCTCCAGGCTGTCGTATTCCGTGTTGATCTTGGGGAAGTACAGGATGCCTTTTAAATTAAAGGGATAATCCATGTTCAGGTGGATCCAGAACAGAGGCTCCTTGTAATCCATGAACACTTTTCTGTAAAATGCCTTGTACTCCTCCTCAGTACACTCGTTGGGATGCTTGTTCCACAGAGGATTCACGTCATTGACCGCCACGGGGCGCTTTAAGATCTTGTACTTCTCCTTGGCCGGAGATACCTCCACAACCTCCTTCTCCCCGTCCTCGTTCTCCTTCTCCTCGGTCTTGGCCTCCTCGACGATGGTCTCCACGATGGTGTCCTTGTCTGTCAGCTCATCCTTCTCAATGGTCTCATACTGAGGCTCCGCCTCCGCGTTGTCTAAATAAATGGGCACCGGCATGAATCCGCAGTACTTCTCCAATACTTCCCTTGCCCGGTACTCGTTGGAAAATTCCACGCTGTCCTCATTAAGGTACAGCGTGATGGAGGTTCCGATGGTGTCCCTGTCCCCGTCGCCCATCTCAAACTCCGTGCCGCCCTCAGACTCCCAGTGCACCGCCTTGGCTCCCTGCTGGTAGGATAATGTGTCAATGGTCACTTTGTCCGCCACCATAAACGCGGAGTAGAAACCCAGTCCGAAATGGCCGATGATCTGGTCCTCGCTGGCCTTGTCCTTATATTTGTTCAAAAAGTCCTGAGCTCCGGAGAAGGCGATCTGGTTAATATACTCTTCCACTTCCGCCTCTGTCATACCGATACCATTATCCGTAACCGTGATGGTCTTCTCTGTAGGATTCACGGTCACATGGATCTGATACTCCATATCCTCCGGTTTCTCGAACTCGCCCATGAGCTCTAATTTCTTTAACTTGGTGATAGCGTCGCTGCCGTTGGAAACCAGCTCACGGTAGAAAATGTCGTGGTCCGAATACAGCCACTTCTTGATCACTGGAAAAATGTTCTCACTGCTTATGGATAAACTCCCTGTCCTTGTCGCCATACAAAACACTCCTTTGTTGTCTATTGTTCTTTTTTAGTGCCTATACAGTATTCTAGTACGGTTATAACAAATTGTCAACAAAAATTTAGCACTCATTTCGAATGAGTGCTAGTAATTCGGAGGCGATACGAAAAATCCTTGTAGTTTCACTTTGTGTACCTCCTTCATTTGATAAGCCTATTTTACACTTTTTTATTTCTTTTTATAATTATTATTTGATTTTTTACACTATATAATGTATAATAAGTGCATAAAGCAAGGAAAGGAATGTACCAAATATGGCAATTAGTATGGGCGAAAAAATTAAAATTGTCCTTAAACGCCGTAACATGACATTGGGAGAACTGGCAGAACAAACCTCACAATCTCGCCAAAATCTATCGAATAAAATGAGCCGCGATAATTTCAGTGAAAAGGAACTTATGACAATAGCCACTGTTCTTGATTGTACTTACCACGCCGGATTTACCTTGAATGATACCGGGGAGGAAATCTAATTATGGGACAGCAAACATATTACAATCCTAAAAACGGTAAAGGAAATCTTGGAGGCGAAACACTTGAAAAACTATGCGGACTTGTCAACTGCCAACCCGGTGCTCTAATGGAGTATGTACCTGACACAAAGGAACCGTCAGCAGTAGAAACCCCATAACCACACCCAGAAAGGAGAATCTCATGTCAGATGCATTAGCCCACGCGAATATCTATACAGAAGAGGACTATTACAACCTGCCGGAAACTGTCAGAGCCGAACTGATTGACGGCCAGATCTATTACATGGCAGCTCCCGGGAAATTCCTGGGAGCCCTGATTTTCAGGTACAAATTATTTGCGGATTTTTTATATTTACGTGAATAGAATTTTGTGCTACAATTCAGGTATTGTGGGACGGTGTCACTATATCTTATGGCCCCCTTGTTTACCAGAAAAGAAAGAGGTGTTATGATGTCACAAGATAGCAAAATCAGCAAGGCACAACAAAAGGCAGTCCATAAATATGTCAAAAATAACTATGACCGTGTTGAGTTAACAGTTAAGCCAAAAGGCAAAAAAGACATTTTAAAAGCACATGCCCACCGTATGGGAGAAACTCTGAATACTTTTATCAATCGTGCCATTGATGAAACCATAGAGCGGGACAACCTTCCCCCTGTTGCCTCCAAATCCCCATAACCCCAGGAAAGGAGAATACCATGTCAGCACTGCAAGTACAGCCGGAAATCATTACCTTAGAACAATATGAAAATCTCCCGGAAGATATAAGAGCGGAAGTATTTGAGAGCCAGATTTATTATATGGCCAGCCCATCACAAGAGCATCAGACGATTCTCACAGAACTGCTTGTCGCTATTCGTTCCTATCTCAAGAAAAAAGGCGGCAGCTGCCAGGTGTTCCCAGCTCCATTTGATGTAAAGCTTTCTGACCATCCGCTTACGATCGTCCAACCGGATATTATGATTGTCTGTAATAAGGATAAACTTGACGGGAAGCGTTGCGATGGGGCTCCCGATTTTATCATTGAGATCATTTCCCCCAGCAATCCGGCAGATGATTACATTCGTAAACTGTATTATTATAACAATTATGGCGTTCGGGAATATTGGATTGTGGATCCGCGCCGGAAAATGGTAACTGTTAACTATTTTGAGGGAAATATACTCAACATCCAATATTCCTTTGACTCTACAATCAAGGTCAACATCTACGATGATCTGTGGATTGACTTTACAGAGCTGGAACTGTGATCCGCCCCCATAGGGCCTCTGGGGCTTTTCCAAAAGGACATAAAGAAATATTGAAAAACATGCCGCGCGATAGGACGAAAGTGTAAATAAAACCATGGACCGGGACAACCTTCCCCTTGTTGCCTCCAAATCCCCATAACCACCCAGGAAAGGAGAATACCATGTCAGAAGCATTGGATTACACAAACATCTATACAGAGGAGGACTATTACAATCTGCCGGAAAATGTTAGGGCCGAACTGATCGGCGGCCAGATCTATTACATGTCAGCTCCCAGCAGGATACACCAAAAGATACTGTCTTTTCTTCACCTGGAGATTGGAAACTATATTCGTTCCAAAGATGGTTCCTGTGAAGTCTACCCGGCCCCCTTTGCTGTCAAACTCTTTAAAGACAATAACAAGACAGTGGTGGAGCCGGACATCAGCGTGATATGTGACCCTGAAAAGCTGACAGATCGGGGCTGCACGGGGGCTCCTGACTGGATAGTGGAGATTACCTCTCCCAGCAATTCCAGCCATGACTATATCCGCAAGCTGAACTTGTATGCTGACTCTGGAGTGAGGGAGTACTGGATTGTCAATCCCGACAAAAAATCTATTTATGTATACTATCTGGAAGAAACGCGGTTTGAAACCACAGCTTACACCCTCCAGGACAAAATAAAGGTCAATATCTACGATGATCTGTGGATTGACTTTACAGAGCTGGAACTGTGATCCGCTCCCATTGGGCCTCCATTCCCCACCAGGGCGGCGCTTAAATCCGGCCATCGGGCTGTCCAGGCCCCCAGACGGGTCTTGTGGATATTCTCCCGTACCCCCCTGATCTCTTTTGCGGTAAGCCTCAGATAAAATATTGTTTCCAATCGAGTAGGGGAGGTCTCCCCACCTACTCGCCGTGCGGGGCCGCGCAAACGGCCACATTTCCTTTCCGCCCCGTGTACGTCAAAGGGCTCCCGGGAAATCCCCGAAAGCCCTGGTTTTCAGGCACCCTTTCGCGGCCTTCCCATAGCTTTTTTCTCCATCAGCGGCCAGGCTGTGAGATACACAACCGCGATGATATCCCCTGGATTTTTCAGAAGCAGAACCCCCATCTCTGACGATGTTATCAAAAACAGATCTGCCGCCAGCCCCAGCACAGCCCTGCTGATCAGGGCCGCCGCCAGGATCCCCGGCAGGACCTGCCATGGATCTCCTTCCATCTGCTTCTTCGCGAGAGAAACCACACAGTACAGCAGACCGGTTTCCAGGGCCAGAACCAGAAGCATGGCCACAGGTCCTTTCGCGTAGCTGATCCAGGCCAGGGGACAACCGCGGGAAAGCTTGCCCATATAAGGCTCTTCCATCACGGAAAGATCCCCTCTCCAGGCTCCCATAAACACCTCTTTCCTGTATCCCAGCCAGTTGATCCCATCCTTGTTCCCGGTTACAGATGTGATGGGATTTTTAAGGCTCTCCAGTATTTCTCCTACCCTGTCACTGGCAAACAAGGCCGCCAGAAAAGCCAATCCGCACATAAACAGGATGGCTGCCATGGCCTTGCCGGAATCCTGGGATTTTTCTTCAGTTTCGGTCATTTTCCAGGATACAGCCCCCATGCCCAGCAGATACAGGATCTCCAAAGGATCCCTTCCTAAAACTCCCCACCGGACCATCTTGGTTTCCAGAAACCAGACCGACATCAGAATTGCCAGAAAATAGCCGCACCCGCCTGGCAGGTCTTTTTTCTCACATGTGTTTTTTATCCACTGTCTTGTCTGATAAGCTGCCCCATAGGTGGCAAAAGGCCACAAAGAGACAGACAGGCTCTGCATTTGATAGGAAAGGTTGTAGGTCATGGCTTCCATGATCACGGCATAGATCACAACCATCAGTGCCGTGAAAATAGAAAAACAAGTATGCTTCTTCCTGCCCTCGCTTCTTAAGGCCGCTGACAGCAAGATCCCCACCGCGGTCACACAGGCCAGCCGGATCCCATAGATCAGCCATGGCGGATGGATCACCCAGGGGGTAAGGGTCTGATACAGGGTGTCCTCTTTAAGGATCAGGATGTAGTTCCACACGCAGAGCACTCCGCAAAACAGCCCGCCTGCCTGGTAAACCCGGGTTCTGGTCATGGCCTCAGCTTCCCCTCCCTGTGATGCTTCCGGCACAATGCCGTGTACTTGTCATTGCCGCCCATGACGATCTGCTCCCCATCCCGGATCATATTCCCGTCTTCCCCGATCCTCGCGTTGCAGGTGGCCGCTTTCCCGCACCAGCACACGGTTTTGATCTCCTCGATCTTGTCCGCCCAGGCCATAAGCCACAAGCTTCCCTCAAAAAACTCTCTCCGAAAATCGGTCCGCAGGCCATAGCAGATGACGGAGACGCCAAGCTCATCCACAATGTGTACCAGAAATTCCACCTGGGACTTTGTGGCAAACTGGGCCTCGTCCACAATGACACAGTCCCAGGCTTTGATCTCCTCATCCTTCATCTCCACCAGGGTTTCCAAAAGAATTCCCTCTTTTTCCAGCCCTATACGGGAGCGGATCACATAGTCGCCATCCCTGGAGTCCAGGCGGGGCTTCACCAGAAGGGCCCTCTTCCCCCTCTCCATGTAATTGTATTCCACCATCAAAGCGTTGGCTGTCTTGGAGCTTCCCATGGCCCCGTACCTGAAATATAATTTTGCCACAATCTCCTCCTGCCTTTTCCTTTATTCCACAATACAGGGAATCTTATTTTTCCTTAAAAATTCCTTAACCGCCTCATCCCACTCATTTTCCAGGGTCTTGTCCAAAGTAAAAAATGTTACAGAGGTTCCTGTGACACAGTAGAGATTTCCATCCTCATACCGCACATTGACGTACAAACCGCTTATCTGCTCCGTACGGATAGAGAGCTGCCTGTTGGCTAAAAAATTTTCTGTCTGCCCGGGTCCTAACTGAAACACCATCCGAAAGCTCCCCGGAAGCTTTTTTCCTTTGATCAGGGTATAGCAGATTGGCTTTACCGCCTCCCACGAGGAAAACTCTCCGATACGCTTTTCCTCCATCTCCTCCTCTGTATAGTAGTCTTTCCTGACCTTTCCATCAATATGAAAAGTATTGAATGTCACCACCTCCGCCTCCCTCACAAGAAAACGGTCAAACATATTCCCGACAAACAGGCAGGAGGTAAACTGCCTGATATCCTCCACTTTTAACGCTATCATCCAAACTCCTCCTGATACAGAGAGAAGAAATCAGATGTCACAGACTCCTCCCCTCCCTCAAAACTGATCTCAGACCACACCTCATCCGGGATGGATACCTTGTGTTCTGTCTGAAACTGCCCGTAGATCTGCTGAAACGCCCAATTCTTCCGCTCTTTATAAATCTGTGTTTTCCTCTCTCTCGTGGCATCCATCTCATAGTCGCTGACGCACTGGACAAGGTAAAATCCATCCTCAAGCTGAATCACCTGGCTGATCTCCCCGGAAGCAAGGGAAAATGCCGCCTCCTCAAGAAGGGCAGGCTCTTCCCCCCTCCAGATCTTCTCCTCCGGCGGGGTGGACCCTGTCACACTCCTGGCCTCAGCACCAAAATCGCTGCCCTCCTCTAAAAGCCGTCCCCGCAGAGCCTCCGCGGTCTCCCGGTCCGGCAGACAGACCCGGCGGATACTGATGACCTTCGCCTCACTGTCACTGACCTCCAGGTCAACGCCCGCTGTCAGCTCCTCCACCACCTTGTTGGCTGTGTAGTAATCCTGATACACAATGGCCACATCTTCCTCCGTGATCCCCATGTACTCAATCTCAGCCCTGGACAATCCTGAATAGTAGTTTCTGGCCAGCCTCCTGACCTTGTCCTGTTCGCCGCTGCTGAGGGTGATCCCCCGGTCCTGGGCCAGCAGGGTCATGGTCTTTAGATTTTCCATAAAAACCCGGATCTCGTCCAGAAGATATTCCTCAAAGGTCTCCCCGTTCTCCATAACCGCATCCCAGATCCGGTCTGTGTAGACCTGTTCATACCGGTTTCTCTCCGTAGTGGCTATGATCATGATCTGCGCTTTTGTGTAACTGACCGGCTCCGGCACTTCCGGCTCACCGGGAGTGGGCATGGCGCAGCCGGCTGATATAAGAAAGAGCGTCACTGCCCCAACGGCACACAAAGCCCTCCACCTTTTTTTCCGGGCTGTTCTTTTCCATCTCATCAAAAAAGCTTCCTTTCCGTCACCGCAGCAGAAGTTTTAAGACCTTCAAGACACCATAATTCACATTGCTGTCTGCCTGGAACCTGGCTGCCCTCTTGGCCTCCTCCCTGGCATTGCCCACGGCAAAGCTGTAATACGCGTTCTCCAGCATCTCAATATCATTGAGCTGGTCCCCAAAGGCCATGGTTTCCTCGGGCCTGATGCCCAGATTCTCCTGAAGAACCTGGATAGCCTGGCCTTTGCACACCCCCGGAGCCATGCAGTCCAGCCACATGTCCCCCGAGATCATGATCTTTAACCGATCCGCGAATCTTACCGTCAGATCTTTTGTGGCCGCCTGGATCCCGGAGGTTTTGTAAGCCGAGACTTTGATGATCTGGTCCTCAACCTTGGCCACATCCTCCACCTCCACCGTGCGGAACCGATATCCGTCTCTCAGCAGGCTGATGTATTCCTGATTGTGGCTGTCCACGTACACCACGTCGGGGCCTCCCATTAAGACCTCCAGCCCCGGGGTCTGCCGGATGGCCTCCACCATCTCCAGGGCAGTCTCTCTTTCTATGGTGTTTAAAAACAGATTTCTCCCGTGACAGCCCACATAGGCCCCGTTATCCGCTAAATAAAACACCTTCTCCTTGATGGGCTCAAAGATGGTCTCTATGCTTGCCCACTGCCGCCCGCTGGCAGCGGCAAACTGAATTCCTTTCTCTCTGAGCTTCAAGATCACGTCAAAAAATTCCGGGTTCAGCTCATGTTCCCCGTCTTTTACCAAGGTGCCGTCTATATCGCTGGCTATCAGCTTGATCATCTCACTCTTCCTCCTCCTTTTTCGGTAGCGGCACGCGGCGCCCCGCGTCACCTGCCGGGTCGTCGGAAGGCATTCTAGAAACGCTTACGGGTTTGCCTTCCTCCTGATCCTCCATCATATTTTTCCACTCCTGATAAACCCTTCCTACCGGAAGTCCCACCACATTGTTATAATCACCGCGGATCCCTTCTATATAAGCCGCGAATCTCCCCTGGATCCCGTAGGCCCCGGCCTTGTCCATGGGTTCGTCTAAATCCGCGTAAGCTTTTATCTCCTCCTCGGTCATGGGGTACACTAAAACATCCGTCTTCTCCGCGAAGGACCTGCCCCTGCTGCCTGTCTCCTCCTTGCGGATCATGGTCACCCCCGTGTACACCTGGTGAGCCCGACCCTGGATCATCCGGATCATATCCGCGGCCTCCTCATGGCTTTTCGGCTTTCCCAGGATCCTTCCGTCGACAGCCACCACCGTGTCCGCCCCCACAATCAGGGTTCCGGCCGGTGCCCCGGCCGCTACGTCCTCCGCCTTCTGCAGGGACAGCTCCATCACAACCTTCTCCGGCACCTGAGCTGTGACCCGCTCCTCTACCTTGCTTGGCCGGATCTCCGGCTCCACCCCGATCTGGCGCAGCAGTTCCCGCCGTCTGGGGGAATTGGAGGCCAGGATGATCGTTATGTCTTTCATATCAATCCTCATTTCTTTTAATTCTCAATTTTAAACTAATCCTATTTTACGATATCCGCCTGAATTATTCAATGATTTTCCGTTCTCAAAAATCCATGGCCAGGGGATCTTGTTCCTGTCCACACGCACCCGCGGAAACTGGTTATGGATCAAGTAGGGGCAGCCCTTCCCCCTACTCGCCGTGCCGGGGCGGGGCCGCGCGAACGGCCACATTTCCTTTCCGCCCCGTGTACATAAAAAAACGTCCGTCCAAAGCTCCCGCTATGGACGAACGTTCAATCTCCCTATCATAGGCTCCTGCTCTTCTCCCCTCTGCCGTATCTGAACCCGGAGACAATAGATGAAATCCGTCAGATAGAACAGCACAAGAGTTACAGCCATCCTCTTCTCAAATCTCTCAGGAACAAATCCTGCCACATTCATGAGAAAGCCGTTGAGGAACCGGAAGTAAATGATTCCCAGAAGTCCCCACCCAAGGCTGCTCTCCAGGCAGATAATGCCCTTATAATTAAATTTCTTCTTGCTGTAGTCCCACCAAAAGCTTCCAAACAGCCGGATCATGGCCCTGGCTGTCACCAGCTCCATCATGGTCGCCATAATCATGGCTGCCAGGTAAAGCCTCACCGTATTACCTGCCAGAGGGCTTAACAATAGGTTAGCGCCCAGGGCTCCAAAACCGTAGATGATGCAGAAAGGCCCGTGGCCGAATCCCCTGTTGAGCACAGGCGTGTGGTTCTCCCAGGTCAGGACCACGCACTCCAGAAGATATCCCAGCAGGCTGCACAGAAAAAACCAGTTGATCATGTAATAAATATTCATACTTCCTCCATCACTCATTCCCTGAAACACGATAACGGCTCAGCGCCCACACACAGGCAACAATGGCATACCACCGGTGTGACAGACATAAATCCGCTGAACAGCTACAAAACATCAACATAAAAACGTGCACATTGACGGAATCCCCTAAATATCCCTTCAACTAATGCACGTTTAAGTATACTATATCCTTTTTCTGAAAACAAGTATAAAATCTTAACGTTTTTTTAACTCAATTTTAAATCTAATACGCCATATTGACCAATAGGGCGATGACCACTCCAAGGACAGCTCCCGCCAGCACCTGGAGGGGAGTATGCCCTACAAATTCTTTCAGTTTTTTCTGGAATTCCCGATTGTTCAGCTTAAAAAAGTCCTGTTCCAGAATCATGTTCAGCAGTTTAGCCTGCTTGCCTGTCTCCTGACGCACACCAATGGCATCGTACATTACCACTGCCGCCAGCACAAAGCTGACCGCAAACTCCGGGGAGGACACCCCGCACCGGATCCCGCTTGACACCACCAGAGCGCACACGGTGGAGGAGTGGGAACTGGGCATTCCCCCGGAGCCTACCAGCCTCTCCGGTGAAAATCCGTGATTCAGGGCGCAGTCAATGATCGTCTTGAGCACCTGAGCCACCACCCAGCCGATAACAGCGGTGATCAGTATCTGATTAGCAAGCAGTTCCTGCCATATCTCCATAGTACTCTCCTGTTAACCTCTTAATATGTATGAAGCCAAGTCCCAAAGGCGGCTACCCCATCTGCCGGGGCCACAAAGCCACCAGAAACCAAGCCTTTAGGTGAGCGCCCACTTCCGCCAGACCGCAGATCTTGTCAGCGTACAGGATGGTATACCCCTCCTTATATCTGGGCGGCACCGGGGTCAGGGGCCACATGTGCCGAAGGATCAGGTTCTGCTCCTTCTCCGATATGTCAAAATACCGGATGGCGTTCTCCATGGCCACCCTTGGGTGAGTAAAGCCGTGAAAATGCTCCCCTGTGTCCCTCGCGTGGGTGTGCCAGTCATATAAAAACAAGTCATGGAGCAAGCCGGCTCGCGCCGCGGACCGGCTGTCCCACCCTCTGTTCCTGCATATTTGATAAGCGATATAGGAGACCTGAACGCAGTGATCCTTACAGGTCGTATGTCCATGCTGAATAAACTGATCCATGGACTGGAATATCTCGTTGTCCAGAATATCTCTCACACATTCAAGATATTCCTGATCCCGGGCCCACAAGGCGCTTTTCTGTAACAACTCTTCTCTATCTATTCTCTCTGCATTCATATCTCTTTATTCCTTATATTTAATATCCGATCAGCCAGTCATAAAGCTCCTGGTACTTTAACGCGGAGGCATGCCAGGAGTAATCCTTGGCCATGGCTCTGTCAACCAGCTTGTTCCACTCCCGCTTTTTGTCGTAATACACCTGCTCCGCGTACCGGACAGAGTTTAACATCTCATGGGCATTGTAATTGGTAAAGGTAAATCCGGTTCCGGTTCCCTCATACTCATTATATGGCTCCACGGTATCTTTTAGTCCGCCTGTTTCCCTTACAATCGGAAGAGTGCCGTAGCGCAGGGCCATGAGCTGGCTCAAGCCGCAGGGCTCAAACAGGGATGGCATCAAAAACGCGTCCGCTGCCGCGTAGATCTTGTGGGACATGGGCTCAGAGTAGTAGATCTGAGCGGACACCTTGCCGTGGTACTTCCAGTCATAATGGCGGAACATGTTCTCATAACGCTCCTCGCCGGTTCCGAGAACTACCAGCTGGATGTCGTCGCTACATAAATCTTCCATCACATACTGAATCAGGTCAAAGCCCTTCTGGTCCGTAAGTCTGGACACCACGCCGATCATCATCTTGTCCTTGTTCTCCTCCAGACCCAGCTCTCTCTGGAGCGCCAGTTTGTTCTTTACTTTCTCCTTGCGGAAATTCTTCGCGTCGTAAGGCTGCGGGATCATGGAGTCCGTTGCCGGGTTAAACTCCTCATAGTCAATACCGTTGACAATGCCTCTCAGACTGTTTGACCGGGCTCTCATAAGTCCGTCCAGGCCCTCGCCGTAGAACGGCATCTTGATCTCATCCGCGTAGGTGTTGCTGACAGTGGTCACCGCGTCCGCGTAGACAACACCGCCCTTCAATAAATTGCCGTCTTTGTAGGCCTCCAGCTTGTCCGGAGCAAAGTAGTAATCGGAAAGCTGTGAAAAACGCTGTATGGTCTTCACATCCCACACACCCTGGAACTTTAAGTTGTGGATGGTAAATACGGACTTGATATTCCGGAAAAACTCGCCGTCATGGAAACGGTCTTTTAAATAAACCGGGATCAAACCTGTCTGCCAGTCATGGCAGTGGATCAGATCCGGCTGAAATCCGATAACCGGAAGGGCGGAAAGCGCCGCGTTGCAGAAGAAGGAAAACTTCTCCAAATCATACAGCCAGTCTCCGTATGGCTTCGGCCCGCTGAAATACCCTTCGTTGTCAATAAAGTAGTACGTAATCCCCTCATACTCATACTGCAGGATTCCCACATATCGGCTCTGTCCCATATAGTCCATATAGAAATGGTTTACATAGTTCATCTTGTCCCGCCATTCCTGCTTAATGCAGAGATACTTGGGAATCATCACCCTCACATCATAGTACGTTTTATCGCAACACTTTGGCAAAGACCCCACTACATCCGCAAGTCCCCCTGTCTTGATAAACGGCACTGCCTCTGAAGCTACAAATAATATCTTCTTCATCTGAAAAACCTCCTCTGGAGCAAAAATATAAACCCCTAATAGGAACAGTATACAACATTTTTCAAGTTTTAGGAAGTAGAATAATCATTTTTCCTATTTATTGTGCATTCTGCACATGGGAGGCCCCCCATTTATCCCCTTTTAACTATGTAAACATCAGCGGCGCTTGTAATCCAGACGGATCTTGTCCGACAGCAGGGCTATAAACTCCGAATTGGTGGGCTTACCCTTGCCGTTGCTGACCGTGTATCCGAAGATCTCGTTGATGGTCTCCATCTTCCCCCTGTTCCAGGCCACCTCAATCGCGTGGCGGATAGCCCGCTCCACACGGCTGGGCGTGGTCTGGTGCTTCTTGGCGATGTTTGGGTAGAGAACCTTGGTCACAGATGACAGCATGTCCTGATCCTCCACAGAAGCGGTGATGGCATCCCTTAAATACTGATACCCTTTGATATGGGCAGGCACCCCGATCTCGTGGAGGATCTGGGTGACATCCTTTTCCAGATTCCTTCCCCTGTATTCCTCCAAATCCCCATAGGGCTTAACCTTTCTGGGATCTTCCGGATCCTCCATCCTGGGTTTGGCGCGGTAGCTGGCCACACGGCGTATCTTCTCGATAACGCTGTCTTTCTCGAAAGGCTTCATGATAAAATAGTTGGCCCCCATTCGGAAAGAGTCTTCTGTCACATTCTCGCTGCCTGCCGCTGACACCATGATAAAACTGGGCTTCTTCTTGAAATCCCCCTCTGTCTTTACCTTTTCCATAACCTCCACTCCGTCCATCCCCGGCATAACCACATCCAAAAGCACGATGTCCGGTTCGGAATTCAAGATCATCTTGTAAGCGTCTTCTCCGGTCTCCGCATTGCCCACTATGTTGATTCCCTCTTCATTTTTCAACATATCATTCAGTAATTCCAGGGTTTTCGGGTTATCCTCCGCGATTGCAACGTTTAATGCTGTCATTTCCTGTCCTCCTTTTTGCTGGTAAGATGTATTATAGTCTTTGGATTTCTCCGCTTGCAATGGGATTCTATCGCAAGTTTCGACACATACTATATCATGCGGTATATGACCAGAGCCAGCACTACACCCAGAATCCCGGCCATGGTGATCCGGATGGTGAGCCCAAATGTGACCACAAGGACTCCCAGGTTGATGATGAGAGGGGAATCCAGGCCAAAGGACTGTCCAAAGCCCAGCCACGACAGCCAGGGAACCGTCTGAGCCAGATCACCTACAAACCCTCCCAATACCACACCTGAGAGCAAAAGCAGCAATAAAATCCAGAAATTCTTGTATCCCATATCCTATACCCCATTTTTCCCGCGATTTGAATTTTACATATCAAGAAAATAGTAACAACTAAAAAATAACAGAGTGTTTTTTGTTTCTTGGCACATACTAAGCCTATGATCATTTGAGGAGGTGTATTGTATTGAAAAAGCACAGATTCCGCGGATTTCTCCTCTGGACCTTTCTGGCCGGAGTGACTTCTGTTACGGGATTTTCATATTATTACATGAAGCTTGTGATTCCTGACCGCATCAATATCGTACAGAATCAGGAAGAGATCGTCCAGTTTTCTCTGCCCTTCCACGCCACTTTGCTCAGTGAAAGCGAAGAGGTGGTACTCGGCAATAAGTCTGATATCCCGAAGGGACAGATCACCATCACTCAGAACAGGCAGTACAGCCTGTACGGCAAATCCAAGGGAAGCTATAAACTGGCTCTGGAGCTGTTTGGCCTGATCCGGTTCAAGGAGATCCAGGTGGATGTGGTTACCTCCCAGTACGCTATCCCCTGCGGTGCCCCTGTGGGGATCTACTTAAAATCCCATGGAGTCATGGTCATTGGTACCGGCGAAATCACCGGCCTGGATGGGCTCCCCTCGGAACCTGCCGCCGGAATCCTGCGGTCCGGCGATTACATCGAATCCATCAACGGACAGCCTCTAGAGACCAAGGAGGAGCTGGCAGAGGCTGTGGACCACCTGGAAGGACAGGAAGCGGTCCTTACCATCCGGAGAAATGAAGAGCTTCTGGATGTATCCCTCCGCCCTGTTATCTGTCAGGACGGAAGCCAGAAGCTGGGCATCTGGGTGCGCAGCGATACCCAGGGCATCGGCACCCTGACTTACCTGGACCTAAACGGCAAGTTCGGTGCCCTGGGCCATGGCATCAGCGACAGCGACACCGGGGAAGTGGTGCGGATCTCCAATGGCACCCTCTTTGACACGGAGATCGTAGGAATCGAGAAAGGGCGCGTGGGCAACCCTGGCGTTATGTCCGGTGTCATCTACTATGGCCCCGGCTCCCTTCTCGGAGAGATCGACACCAACTCCGAGGTAGGGATCTTCGGCACCGCCAGCCAGCGGCTCCGCCAGGCTATGAACCTGCAACCTATCGAAATAGGTTACAGACAGGACGTGAAAAAAGGGCCGGCAACCATCAGAAGCGGTATTTCCGGGGAAATTCGGGACTATCAGATCGAGATCCTCAAGGTTGACTACTCCACCTCCCACCAGAATAAGAGCCTGGTGATACAGGTTACAGACCCGGAGCTCCTGGCCCTCACCGGTGGGATCGTCCAGGGGATGAGCGGCTCGCCTATCATCCAGAATGGAAAGCTGGTGGGAGCTGTAACCCATGTATTTATCCAGGATTCCACCAAAGGGTACGGAATCTTTATCGAGAACATGCTGACTCACTAAGGCCCAGAGGGTCCCCGGGACCGATTGATCAGGTTACTGTTCACCAGGGACATGTAAACGTAACCTGACCTGCCTGTCTCTGATTTTTGTCTCCGCCCTTTAGCCTCACGCCTGCCCCGGACCTTCAGGACCTGCCGGGGCCTGGCCTCCTTCTGACTGACCGGGATCCGCCGGCCCCTGGTTTCCTCCCGCCTCTCCGGGACCTGCCGGGCTCTGACCTCCAGCCGTCTCTCCGGGGCCCTCGGATGCTCCGGGACCTGCCGGACCCTGGCTCCCGCCGGACTCTCCCGGCCCCGCAGGGCCCTGGCTTCCGCCGGACTCTCCCGGGCCTGCCGGATTCTGACTCTCACCGGATTCGCCGGGACCTGCCGGACCCTGACTCCCGCCGGACTCTCCCGGGCCTGCCGGATTCTGGCTCCCACCGGGCTGGCCGGGACCAGTAACCCCCGGGCCCACAGGCTGCTGGCCGGGACCGGCAGGCTCCTGGCCGCCCTCCGGCTGCTCCGCTCCAGTCTCAGCAGGCGGAGACTGGGTCTCCTCCTGACTCTCCCCTTCTTGCGGCGCTGACTCTGTCTCCGGGATCACCTCCGGAACCGGCGCTGGGGCCGGGGGCTGCGGAGCGGGAGCTTGATTCCTGGGAGAAGAGCTGGTTCCGCTTTCGCTTCCCGGCATGTGATAGCACAGCACAGGCATCCCCTTCTCAATGTTCTCAAAAATCGTCTTTGCCGCTCCATAGGGCAGATTAATACACCCATGAGATCCGTTGGTCTTGTAGATCGTTCCCCCAAAGCTCCCTCTCCAGGTAGCGTCATGCATGCCTATGTTTCCGTTAAAGGGCATCCAATAGGTTACAGGTGTGGCATAAGTCGCTCCCCGCAGCACAGCCCCTTTCTGCTTGTAGGTGAGAGGATAAGCCCCGGAAGGAGTGCTGTCTCCCCTTCTCTCATTTCCTGACACAAAATCTGACTCCACCACCAGCTCCCCGTCTTTGTAAAAAAACAGATGCTGGGCTGTCAGGTTGATCTCCACGTAGGTGTCCCCATAGTCATTTTCCCCGTGGCTGGCAGCTGTCTGACTATATACAGGCTCCCTGGACTGGCTTACTCCTGAGAGAAGTATGTCATACAGCTCGTCTGTCTCCTGGTCCTGGTTGATCCTCCAGCCATAAAAGCCTTTTGTGATCTCCACCATATCCCCGTAAGAGGTCTTTAACATCTTTTTCTGATAAGCGGTGTTGTAATTTGCCGCCAGGTCCTTTACATAGGAAGCCACCCCCTCTTTGCTCACAGCCACCTGGCCCTGTTCATCCAGACTGAGCCAGTCCACTATGGTCTGTCCGTCCAGAACCTCCTGCTTTTCACCAAAATTATAAGTGACAACCATGTTGGCATACTTGTTCAGACGGTCTGCCAGATCATTAAGAGCGGGATCCTCCTTGGTGACCGCGGGCTTCTTGTAGGCATCCAGATCCTCCAGCACCAGCTCTGTCTTTAAGTTTTTCACCGCCTCCTCTATGGCCTTTGACACCATCTCTTTGTCCAGCACATTTCCCGGATCCCCATCCAGGACTTGAAAGCCCTCTCCTGGTATGTAGCCTGACAGGTAAGCGTCTTCGGGTTCCTTAAGTGCCGCCTTGTCAAACATGGACAAGCTGCTGATCTTTTCCTCCAAAAGCTCCTCATCATAGAGAATCATGGTTTCAATCTGGTATTCTGTCTTCTGGTTCCTGTGGTTCCACCAATCCATAGGATCCTGTGCCTCCAGATATTGCTCCAGGCTCCCGTCAAACTCCGAGTGAAGGCCAATGTCTTCTCTCGTGATCTCTTCTGTCTCTCCCCCTCTTTTTACCAGAGTCAATACATAGCCGTCAACTCCTGAGAGGATCAGATTTTCCATCTCCTCCACAGTCCTTCCGCCCGCATCCACCCCGTTAATCACTGTGCTGGGAAAAAATACGGTCTCGTACTGTCTTCCCTGCTGTATGTAATACCCCGCTCCCAGCCCCGCGGCGGCCGCGATCGCCGCGCCCGCGGCGGCAACGGTTTTTACGGGAAAGGGCTTCTTTTTCCTGCTTCTGGCTTTTTGTTTCTCTTTCACAACGCCTCTTTCTCCTTCAACAAAACTCATATCCTCTCTCATCCTTCTGGATATTCAAAAATACAGTATTCATACGCGTTGATGATCTGGGTATCCTCATAGCGGTCCTTTCGCTTAAAGGCTGTACCGTAGTTGGCATGGACATGGCCGTGGACAAACAGCTTTGGCCGGTATTTTTCCATGAGTTCCCGAAAACAGGAAAATCCCTGGTGAGGCCTGTCCTCCATATCATTGAGCTTATAGGCAGGAGCATGGGTCACCAGGATGTCAAATCCCTTGTTCCTCCACAGCTTCCAGGTCATTTTCAGGATACGCGTTCTCATCTTCTTTTCAGAATACTGGTTGGAGGCCCCGGGAATATACTCCATGGATCCTCCCAGCCCCATGATCCGAATCCCCCGGAACGTGTAGATGTCATCCTCAATGCAGACGCACCCCTCCGGCGGCTTGATATCATATTTGTCGTCGTGGTTGCCTCTGACATAGAGCACCGGGGCGTGACACAGGGTCGCGAAAAAGCTTAAGTAATCCGGGTCCAGATCCCCGCAGGAGAGGATGAGATCAACCCCCTCCAGCTTCTGTGGTTCATAATAGTCATACAATGCCTTGGACTTGTGGTCAGCAAGAGCCAGAATTTTCATGGGATCATTCCTCTCTTCCGCCTGCCGCGTCCGCCTTCACTCCCTGGAGACGCACCAGAGTCTGGGCTTCCTGTGTCAACTGGGTAAATTCAGGGATCTCTCCCACCACATTCTCCGCGAGCCAATCCATGGAAATGATCTCCTCCGCGGTCAGCGCCTCCCCATCCTGACACTGGACCTTTCCGTTCTGGGAGTAGATCAGGCCGTCAAAGGGATGGAAGCTGCCTGCCCGGATGGAATTTTTCAAAAAGTCGATGAGCCTGTGGATGCCGTGGGGCAGGTTCTGGGAGTAGATCACATCCACCACCTCCGCCGACATCCCCCACCAGTAGTTCACCGCCTTTTTTCCTTTCAGGCTGGATAGCTCCCCCCCGCCAAGGCACACGGATTTCACGATCCTCTCGTAAAATTTTCCCCAGTGCCAGATGGGAGCGGCCAGATTCTCCAGAGTCCCATCCTCTCTCTTTACGTACAGGCCATACTCCCTGGAGGCCTTGTCCGGGGTGATCATCTCCTCGCCGGAAATATAGGTGATCCCTGCCTCCTTGAGCTTAAGAGCCGGGTTGGATTCCCTGGTTCTTGACCACTCCAGGCAGACTTTCACATAGGGGTTGATCATCCTGGCTCCCATGGCAAACGCGTTGATATTGGCCAGGGTCCCGTAGATAGGGTAATCCGCCACATACCCCAGCCTGTCTGACTTGGTCATGGCCGCGGCGATGGCGCCCAGGAGAAACTTCGCCTCATACATCCTTCCATAATAGGTATAGATGGATGAATAGGACATCTTGATGGAACAATTGTAAAACCTTACTTCCGGATGCTGGATAGCCGAACGGACACTCTGATTGGCCATCTGGGGGCCTGTAGTAAAGATCATGTTACATCCCGCCGCCACGGCCTGCTCCACCGCGTTCTCAATCTCCAGCTCCGTACCCGCGTTGTCTAGGGCCATGGTCTTAAGTCTTCCGCCATAGATTTGCTCCAGGTGCATCCTCCCCAGCTCGTGGGCATAGGACCAGCCTGATGTCTTGGCGGTCTTATTGTAGATAAACGCGATCTTTAACATCTCCGGCTCTATGGTCTCCACGGGCTTCAGCCAGTTAAACAGAGAAGGCTTGTGGGGCGGAAGCTCCACCTGTTCCGGGTTCTCCACCAACTCCACCTGGTTTCCCCCTGCCGCCAGCTCGATCTCTTTCCACGTCTTATCCAGTCCCTTGGCCATCTCCAGCTCTGTCTGCCCTTTGACCTTGTCGTACTCAAAGATCCTCACATAGATCAGAAAGGCATCGGAGCATGTCAGATTCAGTTTATCCCCGCCAACATGGGTAAATGCCTTGGAAAAACGGCTGTAGGCGGACTTAAACAAAGCCCTCTCTTCCGCGGACCACACCACCTCAGGCTCTTTTCCCATAAGCTTTAACAGCTTTTTATAGCTTCCCTCCCTGCTGAACCACACATCGCAGTTAAAAGAAACCTGATAAAAATCCAGGAACTCATAGTATAGTTTATTTTCCTTTTCCTCGGTCCTCTGGGGCACCAGGCGGGTCACATACCCGGCGATGCTGTAAGCGCCCACATACTTCATGACACTGACCCGCTTGTTGCCCTCCTGTACATAGAACCGATTCATGAACTCATAAGCCACAATGGGGTCCTGGATCCCGTCGTCAATCTGGTGGTCATATAAGCTAGCCCACTTTGCCCCAAACTCCGACTGCTCCGGCAAAAGAGGCATAAAATTCCCCGCGAACGCGTTGGTGCGGCCCTCGGTCTTGGTTCCTATGATCTTGCTCAGGGGAATATCCATAAGCCCCAGGCTCACTTCCGAAACGATCTTTGTATAGGACAGGATATTATCCAGCACCGGCAGATAAGGATATTCCCCTTTATTGATGGATTCCTGATACTGCCTCCGGCCCCGCTTTACCGCTCCCATATAATCATATAACGCCATGGTTCTGTTCCTCCTTATACCGATTCATTATATCATGTTTTTAAGCCATTTAAAAGCTCTTCTCTCCGACAGGGCCACCAAGCATCCGCAACATACCAGCATGGGAGCAAACACGGATACAGTGATCCCCTTTTTCGTAAGCGGAAGCGGATTCCACTTTACGGTCCATGAGAATATGTAGAGAAAATACACATGGGTCAGATAGATCCACTGGCTCATCTCCCTCAGCCTTTTATACAAAAGTCCTCCCCCCTGCTGTCCCCCCGGCGCCTCCAGGGCTGCCGCAATGAGAAAAAAGGCGGCTGGAGCTGATGTAAAGACCATGTTCACATTCTGACACCGCTTTACTTCCCCATACATCAATAACGCGGACACCAGAAACCCCGCCGCTGCCGCCGGGAAAGGGATACGCGCCCTGGCCTTGGCGAACCAGAGGCCCACTGCCACAAAAAATGCTCCGTAAAACACGCCGTTTCGCATGGTTACGAAGTATTTAAAATACATGCTGTATATCTTCCATATGCTTTCCGGCAGCTGCTGGTTAAAATACCAGTTGTCGCCAACGCAGCCAATAATGAACAGCATCCCTCCCGCTGCCACAATCAGCCAGGGCTTTGCCCCTGCCCGGTACATACACCACACCAGCCCGCAGGCGACTATAAGCGCCAGGAGAAACCACAGATGCATGATGGGATGGTCCAAAAAGAAATACCGGATATAGACCAGGATCCATTCCAGGACCCGATCCCTTCCGTACCACCAGTTATATAGATCAATGGGCAGATAGATCAAGGACCATATGAGGGCCATCTTAAAGATCCGCGCGCAGTACGCGGAAATGATCTTCCCCTCCCCCTTTGCTCTGCCATCCCCGATCTTTCGAAACAGGAGAAAACCGGCCATGATAAAAAAACACGGCACCGCCAGATTGGACAGCCACGAGGCGATAACCACGCGCCATTTGCTTTCTATGGGATAAAACAGCTGGATCATATGGCGGGCCGCCACCAGCAAGGCCAACCCAAACTTCACCACATCCAGGCCATTGTATTGTCTTTTTTCAGTCACATTCAGCCCCCTTTTTTTAATCCAGAATGAGGGCCTTGAAGGAAAATCTTCTAAGACCCTCATGTAATTTCCAGTTTCTTTACTTTTCATCGCATACCTGAAAGATATAGAACTTCAGATAGTAGGACGAATCCGCTGCCCACAGGATGGGGTGATCGGCCGCCTGAGCGCGGTACTCCACCTGCCGCAGCCTTTTGTGGGCCCCGGCCGCGGCTTCTCTCACGGTTTTGGCAAACAGTTCCGGATCCATAAAATGGGAGCAGGAACAGGTGGCCAGATAACCTTTGTCTTTTACAAGCTTAAGCCCCCTGATATTGATCTCCCGGTAACCTTTTACAGCGTTTTTCACAGAATTCCGGGATTTTGTGAACGCGGGGGGATCCAGTATGACCACGTCAAACCGCTGTCCCTTCCTCTCAAGCTCAGGCAGCAGCTCAAACACATCCCCGCACTGAAACCGTACCCGGTCAGAGAGGCCGTTTAAACAGGCGTTCTCCCTGGCCTGCTCAATGGCAAGCTCCGACGCGTCGATCCCTAAGACCGAGGCTGCCCCGCAAGCCCCCGCGTTCAGGGCAAAGGACCCGGTATGGGTAAAACAGTCCAGCACCTTCTTTCCACCGCAGAGCCGCCCCACTGCCCGGCGGTTATACTTCTGATCCAGGAAAAATCCTGTCTTCTGCCCATCTCGCACATCCACTATGTAGCGGACATTGTTCTCCACAATCTCCACCTTTGTGTCAAAAGGCTCTCCTATAAATCCCTTGAATCTTTCCATGCCTTCCTGAAGGCGCACTTTAGCGTCGCTCCGCTCGTACACGCCCCGGATCCGGATCCCATCCTCACTGAGCGCCATTTTCAGCTTTTCAAGGATCACCATTTTCCACCTGTCGATCCCCAGAGCCAGGGATTCCACCACCAGAACATCGGAAAATTTGTCTATGACGATTCCGGGAAGGAAATCCGCCTCTCCGAAAATGACCCTGCAGCTTGAAGTGTCCACTGTGTCCTTCCTGTAATTCCAGGCATCCCGGACTCTCATCTCGATAAAGTCATCATCCACTACCGCATCCCGTTTTCTCGTCATCACGCGGACCGTGATGGCAGACTTGGTGTTGATAAAGCCCTGCCCCATGGGATACCCGTCAAAATCCTCCACCAGGACCATGTCTCCGTCAGAAAAATCTCCCCGGATCCTTTCGATCTCATTGTCGTAGATCCAGGCCCCGCCTGCTTTCAGGCTCCGGCCCTGGCCTTTCTTCAGCACCACTGCTGCCGCCATGTGTCTCCTGCTCCTATTCTCCTTTGATCTCCTGAATCCTTTTGTCCATATTTCTGTACATCTCAAATCCCGCGGCCAGTCCCATCTCAAAATAGGTCTCTTCATAAACCTTGCTGAAATTTATAATAATGTCCATGAGATCGTCATCATCCGGATCTGCCTCCGGAAACTTCTGTTTCAGCTGGCCAAGAAGAGTCTCATATGCTTTTGCTATCCTGCGGTCTAAATTTTTTTCCTGGTCAATGCCCTGGCCTTCCTCATACAACAAATAGGATGCCATACTCTTTGTGTCCACTCTCTTCATTACTTCATGATAGATCCCCATACCCTGTCCTTTCCGTCTCAGACTTTTTCTTTAGTCTGTAAGACCCTTTCCTTATAATATCTGCTGGTCCCGCGATCGCCTCATCATCCTATTGAAGGGCCGCGATCGCTGCCTGCAGTTGATTATCCTCGCTTTTTTCCACCACAGCTTTATTCCGGAGTTCCTCGTCAAGCTCCACCTCTATGTCCGGAGTCAACCCCTCTCCATGGAGGTCAAACCCGTCAGGCGTATAGTAGTGGGACGTGGTCAGCTTGACGGCCGTACCGTCTCCCAAGGGCAGCACACTCTGGACAATGCCCTTTCCAAAGGTCTGGGTACCTACCACCACTCCGGCGTCATAATCCATGATGGCACCTGTAAACACCTCGGAGGCGCTGGCGGAATTGCCGTTAACCAGCACGGCCAGGGGGAGGTCCAGACTGTGGCCGTCCTCCTTTGGGTATCCGCTGGCCCTGTCTCCGTAATCGCTGTCGTGCTTTAATTTCCCGTCTTCACAGAAGAACCGCTCTCCATTGCCATCCTTATCAGCGGTGTAGACCAGCATGCCGCCCATCTTGTCTTCCGGAAGCACATAAGCCATCATCTCCACCACCGCATCCAGCACGCCTCCCGGATTGTCTCTAAGATCTATGATCAGTTTCTCCATGCCCTGAGCTTCTAAGTCCTCAATAGCTGTCTTAAACTGCTGGCTGGTGACTGTATCGAACTGCAGCACTTCCACATACCCCACGTTATCCGCCAGCATCTCATGCTCCACTGTTGGAATCTCCACCTTGCGCCGCTCCATCTCCAGCTCCACCTCTTCATTGGCATCGCCTCTGAGCACCACAATGGTCACCTTGCTGCCTTCCTCGCCCCGGATATAGTTGCTCACCAGGAGATCCAGCTCCATGCCGGCCACTTCCTCAGCCCCCACCTTGTAGAGGATATCCCCCGGAAGGAGTCCGGCCTCAAAGGATGGGGAATTCTCAAACACCCTCACCACTGTGGCGATCCCGGTAGAGCGGTTCTGGGACACCATGGCACCGATGCCACAGTACTCTCCCATGGTATCTTCCATCAGAGACTGGTAATCCTCTTCATTGTAGTAAACCGAATAAGGATCATTGAGGCCGTACATCAATCCCATATAGATGCCGTCTTCCACCATCTCCATGTCCTCTTCAAACAGGTAGTAATTGTCCACAATACCCTGAATATATTCCATCTTTTCCGTGATCCGGCCAAGATCCAGCTCTCCCTCACCTACAGGCTCCGTGGGGCGGCTCTCCCCCACCATCTGGACCGGATCATCCATCACTGCCCGTCCTATGAGAAAGATTCCCGCCGAGACCCCTACGATCACCAGGCCCGCGAAGGCCATCACAAGGGTGCCTACCAGGAAGCCTTTCCAAAATTTGTTCTTACTTTCCATCTCCAACTCCTCTCACAGCGCCCTGCTTATGGCTGTGATCACTCATAATAAATTTAATATTCCCAACAGCTTCCACATTATACCTTCAGATGCCTTCTTATGGTAAAGAAGCTCGCGAAAAAGCCGATTCCCAGTCCTAAAAGCACCGCCACCGCTGTCATGTAGGGGAAGATCAGGCTAAGTGGAAGGAACTGGAAGATCCTGGAAATAATCTGGAACCTGGCTGCCAGATAGCCCACAGCCCGCAGGTACAAAAAATACGTGCCGATCAGGGGGAGAATCGCCCCCATAAGCCCGATGACCAGACCTTCCACCACAAAGGGTGCCCGGATCATATAGTTTGTCGCGCCGATATACCGCATGATCTCATTTTCATTTTTCCGGAATGACGCCGCCACATTGATGGTGTTGCTGATCAGGAACACCGACACCGCCAGAAGGACTCCGATAATCACCAGAGACAAAATCCCGATAATGGCATTAAAGCTGCTTAATCCTTCAGCCGCGCTGTTGGAGTAGTTCACCTGGCGCACACCCGGGGTCTGCCGCAGGGCTTCCACCACCTCATCCTGGGTGGTGATATCCCGCAGGAAGATCTGGTAGGAGGCAGACCCTGCCAGCGGATTGTCATCGGCAAATCCCTCCGCCAGCTCCTCGTGTCCCGCGAAATAGTCGTTTTTCATGGACTCCCAGGCCTCCTCGGCGGAAGTAAATTCCATATCGCTGATCTGAGGCATCTCTCCGATCCGCGTTCCCAGCTGCCGGATCTGATCCTCCGACAGCTCCTCATCAAAAAATACGGTGATGCCGATGGTCCCCTCCGCGTTTTTTACCACATGCTGTATGTTGACAATAATGCTGAAGAACAAACAAAATAAAAAAATACACGCAGAAATCGTTGCCACAGACGCGAGAGAAAACCAGACGTTCCTGCATATATTCTTGACGCCTTCCTTCAGGCAATACCAAAATGTACTAATTCTCATGAGCTGATCCGCCTTCTTCGTCACTTACGATGCAGCCCCGGTCCATGGTGATGACCCGCCTCCGCATCAGATTAACTAATTCATTGCTGTGGGTGACCACAATTACCGTGGTCCCCATATGATTGATCTTATCCAGCAGCTTCATGATCTCTATGGCATTGTGGTGGTCTAGGTTTCCTGTGGGCTCATCGGCCAGCAGGACCTCCGGACGGTTGATCAGCGCCCTCGCGATGGCGACTCTCTGTTGTTCCCCGCCGGAAAGCTGCTGGGGGAAAGATTTGTACTTGGAAGACAGACCTACCATCTGAAGCATGGAGGGCACCCTCTCTCGCATCTTCCTGGGCGACGCTCCGATCACCCTCTGGGCAAAGGCCACGTTCTCGTAGACATTTCTGTCCTTCAAAAGCCGGAAATCCTGAAACACCACCCCCAGCCTTCTCCGGTACTTTGGAACGTACCGCCTGGGCATCTTTCCTAGGTTCATATCATTAACCACGATTTTGCCGGAAGTAGGCTCCACTTCCTTTAAGAGAAGCTTCAGAAGCGTTGACTTTCCTGATCCGCTCCGCCCTATGATGAACACAAACTCCCCATCCTCAATGGTGATGTTGATGTTCCGCAGAGCCTTGTTTCCGGTGTCGTAGGTCTTATATACATTTGTAATCTCTATCATCTCGTATGCCTGATTCCCTAAAAATCCGAATTTTCCATGTACTTCATATACTTGACTACCATCAGCGCGATCTTGAAGGTAATGGCGTCCTCAAAGATCCTCAAGTCCAGGCCAGTGCTTTTCTGAAGCTTATCCAGCCTGTACACCAGGGTATTCCTGTGAATGTACAGCTGTCTGGATGTCTCCGACACGTTCAGGCTGTTCTCAAAAAACTTGTTGATGGTGGCCAGGGTCTCGTCGTCAAATTCATCCGGGGACTTACCGTCAAAGATCTCCCTGATAAACATCCGACACAGAGGGATGGGCAGCTGGTAGATCAGGCGTCCGATGCCCAGCTTGTTGTAGGCGATGACGTTCTTGTCGCTGTAAAAGATCTTTCCCACATCCAGAGCCATCTTGGCCTCCTTGTAGGAGCGGGAAACCTCCTTGATCTCACCCACCACGGTTCCAAAGGCCACATGGACCTTGGTCATGGCCTCTGTGTTCAGCATATCCAGGACCATGTTCGCTGTCTTCTCCAGGTCATCGTAGGTCTCCGCGGGCTTCACCTCTTTCACCAGGATAATGTTCTTCTCATCCACCGCGGTGATAAAATCCTTGGTCTTGCTGGCAAACAGGCTTCTCACGGTTTCTAAGGCATTGACATCCTTCTCGTGCTTGGTCTCAATGATATAGACCACCCGCTTCACGCTGGTCTCGATGTGGAGCTTCTTGGCCCTGTTGTAGATGTCCACCAGAAGCAGATTGTCAAGAAGCAGGTTCTTGATAAAATTATCCTTGTCAAACCGCTCTTTATAAGCTACTAGAAGATTCTGAATCTGAAACGCCGCCAGCTTGCCCACCATATATGCATCGTCACTGCCGCCCTTGGCCAGCAGAATATATTCTAGCTGATGTTCATCAAAAACCTTAAAGAACTGATAACCCTGGATAACCTGACTGTCTGCCGGCGAATCTACAAACGCGAGAATAGAATTTTCATATTCTTCCGCATCCGGGAACGTGGTTGCCAGAACCTTGCCTTCTGTCTCACAGACACAGAGATCGATCCTTGTAATGCCTTTCAGGCCATCAATGGTTGTCTGAAGTATCTGATTTGAAATCATAGCGCTCTCTCCTTTTTTGTAAATTTACCCTTATTCTATATTAAAGCAAATGGCAAAAAAAAGCAAGCAGGTATGACTACCTGCCCGCCTTTTTTCTCATGATTAAGAATCCTTTAAGAATCTCACTAGTTAACAATGATCTGCTCTGTGTCTTTATCAAATACATGAATCTTGCTTAAGTCTAAAGCCAGTCTCACGGTATCGCCCACTCTCGCGGCTGTACGGGGATTAACTCTCGCTGTAAAGTTGGCCTCCTCAACATCAAAGTACAGGAACACCTCCGCGCCCAGAAGCTCATATACGCGGACAACAGCGTCGATAATGCTCTTCGGTGAAGCATCCAGCCATGCCTGATCATCGTGAAGATCCTCAGGACGGATACCCAGGGTAACGGTCTTTCCAATATAATTCTTAGCTTCCAGCACTTTGCCTTTCTCTGACGGCAGGGAGATGGTGTGGTTGCCGAAGGTCAGAGTGATGTCGGAGCCTTCCTTGCCTACCTTCGCGTCCACCATGTTCATCTGAGGAGCTCCGATGAATCCCGCCACGAACTTGTTGCATGGCTTGTCGTACAGGTTCTGGGGAGAGTCAACCTGCTGAACCACGCCATCCTTCATAACTACGATCCTGGTACCAAGTGTCATAGCCTCGGTCTGGTCGTGAGTTACGTAGATAATGGTTGCCTGCAGTCTCTGATGCAGCTTGGAGATCTCAATACGCATCTGGCCTCTCAGCTTGGCATCCAGGTTGGACAGCGGCTCGTCCATCAGGAATACCTTTGGATTACGTACAATGGCGCGGCCCATGGCCACACGCTGTCTCTGACCACCGGAAAGAGCCTTTGGCTTACGGTCTAAGAGATGCTCCAGGTCAAGGATTCTGGCAGCCTCATGCACCAGCTTGTCGATCTCCTCCTTGGGAGTCTTTCTCAGCTTCAGGCCAAATGCCATGTTATCATATACAGACATATGAGGATACAGAGCGTAGTTCTGGAATACCATGGCGATAT
>CAJUSJ010000012.1:43053-66032 GCA_910588865.1 uncultured Lachnospiraceae bacterium | reverse complement strand
ATTATTTGTTAAAAAATACATGCATCTGGAATTGAATTTGATTCGAGATATTTTTGCGTATATTGTTTTAATTGCGCAAACAGTTCTTTTATATACTATGGAAGATTCTATTTTTTTATATTTCTTTGAGTTGACATTATTTTTTATATTATTAGGTGCTTTTTGGAAAGAAATCAAAGATATTAATAAAATAATTAAAGAGAAAATGGTGAGATACTAAAATGAATGATATTAAAGTTTCAATTGTGGTCGCGGTATATAAATCAGAGTTGTTTTTGGTTAAACTTTTAGAGTCAATATTAAATCAGACATATAAAAATCTAGAAATAATTTTGGTTGATGATGGTTCTCCAGATCATAGTGGTGAGATCTGTGATAAGTATGCTAAAGTGGATAATCGATTCAAAGTTATACATAAGACTAATGGTGGTGCTTGTGATGCCCGGAATGTTGGGATCAATAATTCTACAGGAAAATATATTTCAATTATTGATGGAGATGACTGGCTTGAAGAAGATTATATTGAGTATTTAGTCTATCTTGCGGAAAGTACTCAATCAGAGATGGCAATGACTGATAAAATATTTACTACAAGAGACCGTGATCAGATTGAGAAAGATCAGATCGAAATTTGGAGTTCAGAAAAGGCGGCGACATCTATTTTATATCCTATAATTCCAATTGGACCTTGGAATAAACTGTATAATCTAAGTGTATTAAAAAAAAATAATATTTCCTTTTCTGTCCCCTGGTCTGGTGAAGGGCTATACTTCTCTTTTATGGCAGCGCAATTTTCTAATCAAGTAGCGGTAGGTCATAAGAAAATATATAATTATAGGCTGAATAATGCCGAAAGTGGATTGACAAACTATAATGTAGAAATGGGCATAAACGCATTGGCCAATATTAAGAATATAAAATTTAATAATATAAGTAAAAGTAAAAAAATAGAAAATGCGGCTAATTGGCATATATGGAAAAATTATAACTTTCTTTTGAGATTAATTATTGCGACAAATGGAAAAGAAAAATATAAAAATGAATATATGGAATGCTTGACGGAAATGAAAAGGATTTTTATAACTGTTTTTCTTAATAGCGAGTTTGGTATTAAGTCAAAACTTAAAATGACTTTTGTAACTTTATTTCCGGTGATAAACGCCAAGAGAATGCTAAAAAAGGAACGGGCTGACTTGAAAGAGGATTTGAGAAAATTAAAATAAAGAGGAAAATTAATATGGGAATAAAGGGTTTAATAAAGAGAATAGTAGTGTTTATAAAAAGAAAAGAGATTTTGCCTGTTTTATATCCAGTTACAACAGACCATGAGTTTGATGGAAAAGTAGCGTTAATAACTGGTGGTTCAGGAGGAATTGGATTCGCAATTGCCAAAAGGTTATCAGAAAGTGGATGTAAGGTAATTATTACAGGAACAAACGAGGGAAAATTAAATAGAATAAAAGCGGAATTTCCGCAAAATAGAGTAAAAATCTTTCAAATAGATTATGCGGACCTTGAAAGATTTACAGAAAAGATTGAAGAAATTGAAAAGCTATTTGGTAGAATAGATATCTTTGTTAACTCAGTAGGCGTTCATACGGAAAATGTTGATTTCTGGAAAATAACACCGGATGAATTTGACAGAGTGATAAATATAAATCTTAAAGGTGCTTTTTTTGCTTGTCAGCTAATTGGAAAATATATGAAAAAGAATAAGATTAAAGGGCATATCCTCCTTATATCATCGTCAAGAGGGTCGGAACCGGCATGGTCTCCATATGGAATTTCAAAATGGGGTATAAAAGGTTTGACTGAAGGTTTGGCGCAGATGTTTCTTCCATATGGAATTACAGTAAATGCAATAGCTCCAGGGTCAACAGCAACAGAACTTATTGGAGTGAAGGAGGGAGATAGTATTGCGACGAAAGAAAATAGAGTTGGTAGATATATTATGCCAGATGAAGTTGCGAACGTTGCTAAACTACTTGTGAGTGACGCAGGAAATATGATAGTAGGAGAGACTATTCATATATCTGGTGGAAGAGGTATTTTTGATATTAGATAATTTTATAGTAAATACAAGCCAAAATGTTCAAGAAATTGCTTGAAGATATCGTTGTCAAAAGTAAAAATCCCCTTGCCCCACCCCCAATTTCATGCTATAATATCCTCAAAGCAATGATTTCTACGGCAGTCCTAACGCTAATAGGACATAAGACCGGTTTTGCGGCCAAGGCTGTATCTTTGAGAGTTCTTATCTTTCTATATGAAATCCTGCTTTTAAATTCCAAAACACAACAAAAAAGCGGGAGGAGATGGATGGGTAACAACCTTGAGAACACAAAGATCCAGTGGCATTCCGGATTTTACGGAGCCGCCGAATTGGAGTTTAGCGCTGACAGGGAAGCCCTGGAGTTCAGCCGGGAATACAATTTGAGCAAAGAACCATTGCGCATGGATCTGCTGATTATTAAGAAGATGACGGATGTCCGGACTAAAAACGAGATCGGCTACATGTTCAGGACCCACAATATAGTGGAGTACAAAAGTCCTGATGACAGTCTGTCCATAAGCGATTATTATAAAACCATGGCTTACGCCTGTCTGTACAAGGGATTGGAGGACAGGGCGGATCAGATACCGGCCAGGGAAGTGACCGTGTCATTTGTCCGGGACAGATATCCGAGAAAGTTGTTTGAGGCGCTGAGGCGGGAGGGTATGACGATTGAGGAACCCTTCCGGGGAATATATTATATCAAAGGTCTGGCATTTTTTGACACACAGATCATTGTCACAAAACGTCTGGATCCGAAAAACCACTGCGGTTTACGAGTGCTTTCAGCCAACGCCAGCAGAGAAGATGTGGAAGAGTTCCTTAAAACAGCGGAAAAACGAACAGATCCGTGTGACAGAAATAACATTGAGGCGATTTTACATGTAAGTATCGGGGCAAACCAGCAATTATATGATGAGATAAGGAGGAATTTTGTTATGTGTGACGCGTTGAGAGAGCTGATGCGGGAGGAAATCGAGGAGGAGAGGCGGAATGCGGCTCAGAAAGCGGAGCAGGAGACTCTGCTGGGGACGATAAAAAACCTGATGGCAAATTTAAAGATGACTGCTGATCAGGCTATGTCCGCTATAAACATCCCGACGGAAAAACGGGAAGAATACAGGATGAAGCTGCAAAAATTATGATTTGACCAGATATCGCGTTGTTTTGACTTGTGCGGAAATCATGGATTAAGGTAACCTTACAGGGCGCGGGAAACAGTGGATTTTCCCGTGCCCCGCAAGTCCTTTCCTCACACTGACAGCGCTATTGATTCCAGAGGCAAACTGCTTTTTCAGCGGAGAGAACAGTCCATTTTCCTGATAACAGAAAGTCTTGTCAAACGAACTTCTAAACGAATTTTTATGTATTATCTTACGCCAAACAGCTGTGCCGCGGATGCGTCGTCAAGGAACAGGTTCCAGTCGGGGTGGGTCTTTAAAATCGAGGCCGGCACCGTAGGATTGACGGAGGAAGTGATGGTTTTGTAAACAGCCTCCGCCTTCACGCTGTGGGGAACAGCGGTAACAATATGGCGGCAGGCCATGATCTGCTTCACACACATGGTAATGGCCTGTTTCGGCACGTCATCCACAGAGGCGAACCAGCCCTCGCCCACCTGCTGTTTCCGGCACCGTTCATCGAGAGTCAGTACCTTGTAAGCCTCCTGTGTATCAAAATCAGCCGGCGGGTCGTTAAACGCGATGTGTCCGTTTTCCCCGATACCGATGACCCCTACATCTATGGGAGCCTGTCTTAATTCTTTGGTCAGCTCCGCGATATTCGCTTCGATATCGCCCTCGCCGCTGACGAAATAAGCGGCCTTCAGGGAAACCTTGCTGACAAAACGCTCCTTTAGATATCTGCGGAAGCTGGCTGGATGGCTTTCCGGAAGGCCCGCGTACTCGTCCAAGTGGAACATCTCCACCTTATCCCAGGCAACGTCATGGTTTAAAAGGGCCTCCAGAGTCTCAAACTGAGAGGCCCCTGTGGAAAGAATCAGCCTTGCGCAGCCCTGGTCCTCGATTGCCGCCTTCAAATACCCGGCGACAGCGGCAGCGGCCCTGATTCCCAGTTCCTGAGAAGTGGGAGCAACATTAATTCTGATATTCATGGTAAAAACCTCCTTTGATTTGTAAATACATTTTCTTATCTCACCTTGACCCCGGAAACGTAAACCTCCGATATCTGTATATCCTCATCAAACACCACCAGATCCGCGGTCTTCCCTGGCTCGATGCTTCCGTATCGGTCTCCGATCCCCAGGAAAACGGCAGGATTCAGGGAAGCCATCTTAACAGCCTCCCACACAGGCAGGCCTGCCTTCCTCGTCATGACCCGGACAAGGCGGTCCGTGGTTGCCACACTTCCCGCGAAGCAGTCGAAAGTGGGCATATTGGCGATGCCGTCCCGGATAATCACGGAAACGCCATGGGCCAGAGAACCTAAAAGGGAAGGGCCGTCCGGCATATCGGCCCCCCGCATGCTGTCGGTCACCAGACAGATGTGGTCGTGGTCCTTGCATTTGAGAATCAGCCTTAAAAGCTCCGGCGGCAGGTGGATTCCGTCGGCGATAATCTCAATGTTCAGCTGGTCCAGCAGATATCCTGCCTCCACCAGGCCCAATTTACGGTGTCCGTTTTCCCTGGTTATGGTGGACATGCCGGAATAAAAATGGGTCAGCTGGGTATATCCGTGGCGAACAGCCTCCTGGACCGCATCCAGCTTGGCGTCGCTGTGGCCCATGAGAGCCACGATCCCCCTGCGGCTAAGCTCATCCCCCAGTTCCATGGCCCCGGGCAGCTCGGGAGCCGCGGACCATTTGACGATGTTGTCCTTTCCCCGGTCCAGAATCTTCCTATAGTGCTCCGGAGCGGGGCAGGAGAGATATTCGGGCGGCTGGGCTCCGGCCTGGGCAGCGGAAAAATAAGGCCCCTCCAGATGGATGCCCAGCAGGTGAGGCATCTGCTCCGTAACCGTCTTTGCCTGTTCATAACATTCAAAAAAAAGAAACAGTTCCTCGTCAGCACAGGTGAGAGTCGTGGGGCAGATCCCCGTGGTACCGTGTTTTAAATGGGCTCTGGCGGCAGTGAGAATGTCCTCCCTGCTTCCATCCATGAAATCGGCACCGCCTCCTCCATGACAGTGGGTATCAATGAAGCCGGGAGAAAGGTAATGCCCGCCGCAGTCAATGACCCGGGCATCCTGCCGGTTTTCTCCGGGCTCCCCTTCCCTGTCCACGGATTCGATGATGCCGTCCCGCACCGATACCCGGCCATGTTCCAGGACAGAGTCCGGCTGTATCACGCGGGCATTTGTAAAAATCAGGTGTTCCATAAATGCCATCTCCTTTATGATCGGCGGAATTAAAGTCTAATGCATTCAGGATAGAAGATTAAAAAAGAAAAGTCAAGAGTATTCAGCAAAAATGCCAATATTTTTTTAAAATAAGTCAAATAATTAGAGAAAATTTTTTTCGTAATTGACAGTATACGGATGCTGGTCTATAATCGGTTAAAGGAAACGTTTTCGGTATCCTTTAAATTTCGTCAAAATGTCTATATAGAGATTGCGGCAAAAGAACGGTGGTGAAGGATGGAACAAAAAAAGATCACACTCAAGGATATAGCCCAGGCCAGCGGATACTCTCTTGTTTCCGTCCACAGGGCCATGAATAATAAGGAGGGCGTCAGCCAGGCGGTCCGCCAGGAGATTCTGCGGGTGGCTGATGACTTGGGCTACACCACCAACTATGTGGCCTCCGCTCTGAAGCGGCGGCAGGTGAATCTGGCTGTGGTGCTTCCTGAGTCCCGGGACGGAGGGCGGTACTATTTCCGGTACATATGGAAGGGCTGCAATGCCGCCCGGGATGAAGTGGCTGGCTACAACCTGAATGTGATGGAGTACGCCTTCAGCACCCAGGGCGATAACAGCGGCAATGAGCAGCAGGTGGAGATCTTGAAAAATCTCTACGAGGAATGGGGCGACCGGCTGGACGGCCTGCTGACCGCTCCGGCTATCAATAGCCCAAAGCTCCAGTGCATCCTGGCCCGTTTTTCCGGCAAGGGAGTGTCCGTGGTTCTGATTGACAATGATTTTGAAGACTGCGGGCGGCTCTGCTGTATCGCCCCCAATGACATTTACACAGGACGTCTGGCGGCGGAGCTGATGAATCTGGTTCTGAAAGGAAGAAAGGGAACTGTCCTGGTGGCAGAGGGCGATGAATTGTCCTGGTCCCACAAGATGAACCTGACCGGCTTTGAAACCTACTTTAAGGAACACAATCCCCATATCACCATCCTCCGCGCGAAGGATCTTCGGGATGAGGAGGCCAACTGCCGTCAGATGCTGAAGTATTTTCAGGAGATTCCTGACATTATCGGAGCCTACACCATGAGAGCCCGGAATACCATGCCTCTGTGCCACGCGCTGTGCCGGTCGGGAAGACAGGATGAGATCTTTGCCGTGGGAAGCGACTTGTTTCCGGAAAGCGCCCAGATGCTTCGGGACGGTGTGCTGGAGGCCATTATTTACAAAGCCCCTTACGAGAAAGGATACCAGGGATTTAAAGTCTTGTTTGAATGCCTGATCAAGGGAAATGTACCGAAAAGCGCGGCCGTCAGCGTCCAGATTTCCATTATCATGCAGAACAACATCCGGTTTTTTGAGGATTTCATCTGAGAGCGAAAACACGCAAATATAAACCAACCATCTAAGGAGGAAAAGAAATGAAGAAAACGTTAGCAGCTTTACTTATCTGCGCTATGGCGGCATCCCTGACAGCCTGCTCCGGCGGCTCCGGGTCCCCGGAAACCACAGCGGCCCAGGGGTCTCAGGCACCTGCCGCCAGCCAGGACACACAGGAGGCACAGGCCGGACAGGAAGAGGAGGCCCCTGGAGCTCTTCATTTCCAGCTGGCGGAGAACCAGCCTGACGGCAACCCCATCACCGAGGGAATGTACATGTTTGCCGACCTGGTCAAGAAATACACCGACGGAACGGTTATCATCGATGTTTATGCCAACGCGGCCCTGTGCGATGAAGCCTCATCCATCGACCAGGTGATGGCCGGAACCCTTGATTTCTCCCGGGTCAACACCAATTCCATGTCCCCTGTTGTGGACCTGTTCGGAGCTTTCGGCATGCCGTACCTGTTTTCCGACACAGAGTCCAAATACAAAGCTTTAGACGGCGAGGCGGGAGCGTACGCCTTCAAGGAACTGGAAAATTACAATATGGTAGGACTTGATTTCTATGAGGCCGGTTCCAGAAACTTCTACACCACATCAAAACCCATTACCAGCGTAGCTGATTTGAAGGGCATGAAGATCCGCGTGCAGCAGACCGAGGTGGCCATCTCCATGGTTCAGGCGCTGGGAGCGGAAGCTACACCGATGGATTACGGCGAGGTATTTCAGGGACTTCAGACCGGTATCGTAGACGGCGCGGAAAATGATTTCGTAAGCTACTACACCTCCGGACACTATGAGGTTGCCAAGAACTTTACCCTGGACGGCCATATGGCTCCCCCTGCCTTGGTGATCTGCAGCAAGAAGGCATGGGATCAGATGTCAGATTCCCAGAAGGAAGGCGTCATGAAGGCCTCTAAAGAAGCGGCTCAGTGGCAGAGACAGGCCATGCAGGATTACCAGGAGGAGTCCAGAAAAGAATGTGAGGCGGCAGGCTGCACAATTATCGATGTAGATGTAAAAGAATTCCAGGAAGCGGTAAATTCCGTATATGATGAGTATCCTCAGTATAAGGAGCTGGTAGATCTGATTCGTTCTGTTCAGTAACCCTCCCCGCGCCCGGCAGCGCTGCCAAGAGCAAAAGTCTGGCGGGCGCGTTTATTATTCCTGAATTGGTACAGCAATCGTCGTTACGACAGAAAGGAGATCTGTCCTGTGGCAAATATAAGAAAGTATCTGGGGTATGTGGTGAAAGCGGAACAGTATATCTGCTGCGTGCTTCTGGTGATCATGCTGGTTGTGTGCTTCGGAGCGGTTGTTATGCGCTACGCGTTCAGCAAACCCCTTGTCTGGTCAGAGGAAGTGATTCTGACAATGCTCATCTGGTTCGGTTTTCTGTGTATTTCCATCGGAGCCTTCGGGGACTCCCATATCGCCATCGAGGGAGCCTACAATCTGCTTCCGGCCCAGGCGAAAAAGGGCTGCGATATCCTGCGCCATGTTCTTCTTTTGGGAATCGGATGCATGATGGTTTACTTTGGATGGCAGGTGTTTAAGATCAATATGATGAAACGTCTTCCGGCTACTCGCTGGCCCCAGGGAGTCCAGTATTTCCCCATGGTATTCGGTGGTGTGCTGACCAGCGTTTACAGCCTGCTGAACCTGGTGGAATGTTTTGCCGGAAAGAAAGATTCTGGAGAGGAGGAGACACGGTCATGAATGAGATTGCCATTGGAACCATCCTGCTGTTCGCGTCTCTGGGAGTTTTGATGGTGGCGCGCATCCCCATCGCCTTTTCCCTGATGGCATCGGCCCTTATTACAGCCACCTACTTAGGGATCCCGTATTTTAACCTGTTTCAGAAAATGTCCGTAAGCCTTTTAAGCTTTACCTTCATCGCTGTCCCGTTTTTTATTATGATGGCTCAGGTCATGACGGACGGCGAGATCACCAGCAAGTTGATGGCCTTCTGCAATATCCTTGTGGGGCGTGTCAGAGGCGGCACCGCCATTGTAAATATTCTGGTAAGCATGTTGTTCGGAGGAATCTCCGGTTCCTCGGCGGCAGATGTATCCTCCATCGGGGCCATGCTGATTCCGGCCATGGTGAAAGAGGGCTACGACGAAGATTACAGTGTAGCGGTTACGGTTACGTCTTCCGTGGAGGGCGTTATTATCCCGCCCAGCCAGAATATGCTGTTTTACGCCCTGGCTTCGGCCAGCGGCATCTCCATCAGCACCCTGCTGATGTGCGGCTATGTGCCGGGTATTCTTTTAACCGCCGGCCTGATGATACCGGCGTATCTCATCGCTGTAAAGAAAAAATACCCTCTGGGCGTTAAGCGTTCCATGAAAGAAAACATGCGGATCGTGTGGCAGGCTCTTCTGGGTCTGGGCGCTATCGTCATCGTCCTGGCGGGAACCTCCTTCGGTATCTGTTCCGCCACGGAGGCGGCGGCAGTGGCAGCAGTCTATGCCCTGGCTATTACCACTCTGGTATACCGCAACATGTCCTTTAAGCTGTATGTGGAGGGACTGAAAAAATGTCTTCCCACCATGACTATGGCCATGGCCATTATCTCGGCTTCCGGGGCATTTGGGTATGTCATGTCGTATCTGAAGGTTCCCCAGAATCTGGCCACCTGGCTTCTGGCGCTTACATCCAACAGGATCGTCCTGATCCTTTTGCTTCTTCTGATGATGCTGGCGCTGGGCTGCTTTATGGATATGGGCATCCTGATTCTTCTGACAACGCCGATTTTGTTCCCCATCGCCACCGGCGCTTTAGGGTTCAATCCCTACCATTTCGGCGTGGTGCTGGTACTGGCCTATGGAATCGGCCTGTGTACGCCGCCTGTGGGAACGTCACTGTTTATTGGCTGCAGCATTGCCAAAGTACCTGTTGAGAAAGTGGTCAAAGGATTTCTGCCGTTCTATTTGTCCATGATCATAATGCTGCTGCTTTTGACCTTTATCCCGTCCCTTTCCCTGGGACTGCCCAGACTTTTAGGTTTATTATAATGAAGCATATTTTGTGTTACGGAGACAGCAATACCTTTGGAACCGACCCTGTCCGCGGCGGACGCCACCCTTATGAGGTGCGGTGGACCGGGGTCCTCCAAAGGCTTTTGGGCGGGAATTACCGGGTAATCGAGGAGGGCTGCGGCGGCAGGACCACCGTGTTTGAGGATCAGCTTTCATATGGAAGAAACGGCCTCAAAACCTTGGTGCCCTGTATCGCGAGCCACAATCCTCTGGATCTGATTATCATTATGCTGGGGACTAATGATCTGAAGAAGCGGTTTCAGGCTACCCCCTGGGACCTGGGAAAGGCTATGGAGCGGATTGTGGACGAGATCAACAACTTTCCCTTTGAGCCGGTATACCCCAGGCCGGAGCTGCTGATCGTCTCGCCTGTTCTGATCAGGGAAGGGATATCCCGGGGCATCTATGGATGCTTTACGGAAGAAGCCGCTTCCATGTCCAGGTGCTTCGCGGCGGAATATGAGGCGGTCAGCAAGGCGAAAAACTGCTGGTTTTTGGATGCGGCAAAAGCGGCACGGGCCAGCGAGGAGGACCGGCTTCATATGACAGCCGAGGAGCACGGGAAGCTGGCGGAGGCGCTGGCTCAGAAGGTTCTGGAGATCAGTCAGGCTGGCGGCGGCTTTTCAGTACATTAAAAATCCCTCTTATTTTGTCAGAGGATATAACATTTCTCCCCAAACCCGGGGCCGTTCTCGCTTCTGATTGCTTTTAAGAAGCAGCGAGAGCGGCCTGGTTCGCTGCCATTACGTGCATCCTCCCGGCTAATCAGCGCAGTGATTAGCCGGGTGTGAACAGTAACCCGGTCATATCCAACTGTCCAATCTTATTCGAATCCCCTCTTGCCCCACCCCTGATTCCATGCTATAATATCTTCAAAGCAATGATTTCTACGGCAGTCCTAACGCTAATAGGACATAAGACCGGTTTTGCGGCCAAGGCTGTATCTTTGAGAGTTCTTATCTTTCTATATGAAATCCTGCTTTTAAATTCCAAAAAACAACAAAAAAGCGGGAGGAGATGGATGGGTAACAACCTTGACAACGGTTATATGATGAGATAAGGAGGAATTTGGTTATGTGTGACGCGTTGAGAGAGCTGATGCGGGAAGAGATTGAAGAGGAGAGGCGGAAAGCGGAGCAGGAGACTCTGCTGGGGGCGATAAAAAACCTGATGGCAAATTTAAAGATGACTGCTGACCAGGCGATGTCCGCTATGAGCATCCCGGCGGAAAAATGGGAAGAATACAGGGTGAAGCTGCAAAAACCGTGATCTGCTATGTAATTCATATGACGGAAGCAGGAAGGTTATAGGGGGAACGCATTTATGGGAGATTTTGTAAACCGGGGAAACAACAGTTTCACAAGCGCTCGGAAATCCCGGATCTATGTGGACAAAACAGGATTTTTAGATTACACCAATTCTGTCATAGACACGGAACAGCGTTATATCTGTGTCAGCAGGCCCCGCAGATTCGGAAAGAGCCTGACTGCCGGAATGCTGGCGGCATATTATGACAGGAGCTGTGATTCCAGGTCTTTGTTTGAGAATCTTAAGATAACCCGATTCCCGTCTTTCCCAGAACACCTTAATCAATATGATGTGATCCATCTTGACATTGCCTATGTGCTGGTACAGGTAAAGGATCCCTCAAAGACCGCGGCCAGTCTCCAGGAATGGGTTATTGAAGAATTGAAGACCATCTATCCGGGAATCTTGTCTGAGAAGGATCAGATGCTTCCTGGCGCTCTTTCTAAGATATATAACAAAACAGGGATCGGATTTATCATCATTATTGATGAGTGGGATGCTATTTTCCGGGAAGAAAAATATGATACAGTAGCCCAAAGGGAATATATTGATCTGCTCAGGGGCCTTTTTAAAAGTGAACAGTCAAAAAGTTTTGTCAAGCTGGCCTATATAACGGGGATCCTTCCTGTTAAAAAATATAAAAGCGAGTCAGCCTTGAATAATTTTGATGAATTTACCATGGCCAGCCCAAAGGGGCTTGCTGAGTATGTGGGTTTCACGGAGCAGGAGGTGGAGGAGCTGTGCCGGAAGTATGACATGGATTTTTCTGAGGCAGCCAGATGGTATGACGGGTACTCTTTTCCGCGTATGAAACACATTTACAGCCCCAACTCTGTGGTAAAGGCCATGCTTTCGGGTGAGTATGACAATTACTGGACAAAGACTGTTACCTATGAATCTTTGAAAGATTATATCAGTATGAATTTTGACGGGCTTAAGGACTGTGTTGTCCAGATGCTGGCTGGAGGAAGGCGCGGGGTCAATACAGATACCTTTGAGAATGATATGACCAGTTTCAAGAGCCGGGATGATGTGCTGACAGTATTGATCCATCTTGGATATTTGGCTTATGACAGGGAGAAGAGAGAGGTTTATGTGCCAAATGAGGAGGTACGGACCGCGTTTGCCAACGCTGTTCAGGGTGCGGACTGGGCACCTGTGGCGCAGGCGATCCAGAGATCAAAGCAGCTTCTTGAGGCTACAATAGCGGTACAATCAGACAAGAGAAAGGGAATTTAGCGGTTATGATCTTTATATTGGAACTGATCGGCACCATCGCCTTTGCCTTTTCCGGCTGCATGGTGGCAAATTCAAAAAGAATGGATATTTTCGGCGTGTGGGTCCTGGGGACAGTGACAGCGGTGGGGGGCGGAGCGGTGAGGGATGTGCTCCTTGGCCAGTTTCCGCCCAATATGTTCCGGGATGGGGTCTATGTGGCAGCGGCTACGGCCACGGTGGTATTCTGGCTGTGGATGGCAGCTAAGAAGGGGGCTCTGCCCAGACGGCATTTTCATCAGCTGACACAGGTCATGGATATTTCCGACTCCATTGGGCTGGGAGTTTTCGCTGTGGTGGGATCCCAGACAGCCATACGCTGTGGTTATGGCGGCAACTGGTTTCTGGTGATTTTCGTGGGGGTGCTTACAGGAGTAGGCGGCGGCCTGATGAGAGATGTGATGGCGAATATGATGCCCATGATCTTTCGAAAACGAATCTATGCCAGCGCCGCCATGGCGGGAAGTATTGTCTATGTAGTCCTGCTGTCCCTGGTTCCTGAGATCGACGCCATACTGGCAGGCATTGCCACGGTGTTCGCGATCCGCACCATGGCAAGCCTGCGCCACTGGGATCTGCCGGTGTATGTGCTGGAACCGGAAGACCAGGAACAAGACAGCTGATTAGAGTTTAACAAACACATCCTTCCCCAGACCGCACACCGGGCACACCCAGTCCTCCGGGATATTGTCAAAAGGGGTGCCCGGGGCAATTCCATTATCCGGGTCACCTTGTTCCGGGTCATAAACATAGCCGCAGGGCTCGCACAAATATTTGTCCATAAGATCGCCTCCTGTGATTAATGGGATTTGGGGACCTACAGTCCAGCCTGGGTATAGTGTGGGCATAAAGGGCCAATGGTATACGTGGTTTTCCCGGAAAGGTTCGCGTTTTGGGGCTTTTTGAAAAAATTTAAAAAAATTTAAAATTCTACTGTACAAAATTCTTATTTTGTGGTAAACTACTTTAGGAGTTAAGTTAGCGGTGACGCTGACTGGCTACTATGGGGCATTGGCGCAGCTGGGAGCGCGTTTGAATGGCATTCAAAAGGCCGTGGGTTCGAATCCCATATGCTCCATTTTCTGAAATCCTTTGAAGATACCGAGGTTATTTTTGTAGATCGGTGTTCAGAGGATTTTTTGTTTTGTTATGAAAGGCCCTCTTAGGGTTAAAAACAGTTTCGTCGCGGACACCAGCTCTGAACATGATGCCTGGACTTCCGGGCTGTGGAAGTTGACATACAGGACATTGCTCAGATGCTCCAGCTGTCCCTGGTTCAGATGTACCACCGTCTCATTGACGATCTTTTCTAATACCTTTTCTACCATAAAAATAAGCCCTCTTTCCACAATGATTGTAGAATAGACAGGCTATTTTTGCAAAATAACTTGAAAGTCAATTTCAAATATGGTATATTGGCTATGAAGGAAAAGCCAGAGAAGCGGCCTACCCTCAAAGCAAACAGTTACTACCCTTTACGGGCAGCCGTCACTATTTCCGGTAGTGGCGGCTATTTTTTGCCCTTGAAGACCGTATAACACAGGCCAACAAGAGAAACGATGAAGATACAGAACTGAAATAAATCAGCGTATGTAACCATCAGCATCGCCCTCCTTTCTTCCATCTGGAGGGTTTAGCCCCTCCGATAAAGGAGGGTAAGCCGCCTCTGCTTTCTGACTTTCCTTACATGGGATTATAGCATATGTCCCATAATCCGACAATCTCTTTCTTTTTTCCTCACCACTCAATATTACAGTGATTTAGGCGCTCTGACGGCTGGCAACCAGCGGCTTTCCTGTCCCGCCATTTCCCGGAGGACAGCCCCAAGGCAATTGACGATGATCCCCTTCTGTCAGACTATTTTGCGTTTTCTTTCAATTTTTTGACGATTGCCATGATATTCCTGCGGGTTTCTTCGTCCAGGGCCTCCATATCGCTCAAAAGTTCACGGTATTCGGCTGGGTGGCTGTTGCCATCATCAAAAAATTCAGATGGTGTAACGCCCAGGTATTCACAGATATAGAAAAACGCCTGCATGGACGGAAAACCGATTTTATTTTCCACACCATTGATATATCCAGGGCTTTGTCCAATGGCCAGGCTCATTTCCCTGGCGGACACACCCTTTTTCATTCTCAATGTTACCAGTCTGCTGTAAAATAATTCCTCAAACATAACCCGTCGCCCCTTTTGTATAATTGTATCTAATGTACATGCTGATTATATCTAAGGAAATCATACATTTCTCTTGGGTTATCTGATTATATTAGATATAATTATAAATATAAACAATTTAATACGATAGGAGGATATATTGCATGGAAAGAAAGGGATTTTTGACAAAAAGCTGGAAGAGGAGCCTGGGGGTATCGGTATTTTTTCTCACATTTCTGGCAGCGGGATGTCAGTGGGGCAGTCAGGTCCGGAGCCTGGCCCCGAGGGGAAATATTTCTGACAAGGCTATGGCGGAGGCTGAGCGGCCTTACCATTCGGATACCCGGCCCGAGGACTGTATTCTTTGCGGAAAAGGGGAAGGGACGCTTATGCCTTTATACCGGGGTCAGGAGAACATCGGTATTATCAATTTAAACACATTTGATCTGGCTCCTGTCACCATCAACCAGTATGATGATTTTGGGAAACGGATTGAGAAGCCAGTAGAAGGTTCTCTCACACATATCACAAATACAGGGGAGGACGGTTTCTGCCTCTCTGTGACAGCGGATATAAACAGAGGCTATGCCCAGGGCAGCCTGTCCTTCAGCCAGGATGAAACATTAGATATGGAAAAAGCGGCTTCTCATCTGTGCTCTGACTGTCTCAACCGCATGATGGATAAGTGCTGGGCGGATGTGCCTATGAGTATGGGGGTGATCAACTTCCGAACAGGCGACATACGTCTTTTTGAGGAAAAAATTCTGGCTTTTACACTGGGGGATTATTATATCTCCTGTGATGACCAAAGCGGCGAAGATGGCGAAGAAAAAGATTTAAGCCTGTTTGTTTTTTATTGCCCTGAACGATACTGAGTTTAAATGGTTTTTCCCATATTCTAAAATAATTGCATGGTCTTTTAACCCTGAAAGTGCTATACTTTAAGCAACGCGGATTATTCTGTGATTCAGAGCTTAGGAGGGATTTGAGAATGGCGGAATTAAAGATCATAATATGTGACAAGGATGGTGCCCAAAAGCACCAGGTCCAGGGGGAAGACCAGATCCTCATGGTCTATGAAGGAGAGTATATGCCCGGGGACAGGATTTTGTTTGAGACAGATGAGACAGACTCTTTTTACGTGATCCGGGTGGATGGTTCCATGGATGAGGCTTATGTGTATCTGACAAAAGAGCAGGTGGAGTATGTCATCCCCTTTGATGAGAAAAAGGTATCCTATAACCCGGCTTCCTTCACAGGCCAGCGCCACTATATCACGATGCGGAAGGCAGAGGGCTATGAGAACGGATATTACCGGGACCTGGCTAAAAATGTTATGGACCAGCACGGAGATACAGGATGCTACCCCCACGCCCACGCCAATGTGGAGACAAGGGGAGAGTCCGTGTTTGCCGCCAGAAATGCCATTGACGGTGTGCTGGCCAATGAGCTGCACGGGGCGTGGCCTTATGAGTCCTGGGGCATTAACCGCCAGGATGACGCCCAGATCACAGTGGAGTTTGGGCGGCCTGTGGATATAGACCGGATCTGTCTGTACACGAGAGCGGATTTCCCTCACGATAACTGGTGGGTTCAGGCAACGCTTACGTTCTCCGACGGCACCGCGGAGGTGGTGAAGATGGAAAAGAGCGTGAAGCCTCATGTGTTCCATATAGAAAAGAAACAGATCACATGGATTAAATTAAGCGACCTCATAAAGGCCGATGATCCGTCTCCGTTTCCGGCGCTGACACAGATTCAGGTGTATGGAAGAAACCAGGAACAGAAACCAAGGTGAAGCTCCCCGCATAAAGCATTTTTGTAAGAAAATACATAAAATTCATTAAAAATTCCATATTTACTCACAAAATACCAATATATTTTTGTAATAAATAAATATATTATATATTAAAAATGAAATATTCCATGTAAATACTCCTGATAAATTTATAAAATTATTATAAGTTTATAAACTGTATCCGGCATATAGAAATGCCTGGCAGCTTAAAGGAGGAACTATGTGGAATAGGAAAAGAATTTTGAGTATGGCACTGGGCATGGCGGTGGCGGCCTCATCGCTGACGCCGGTTCTGCCGTCTTATGGCGCGGTAACCGGTAAGGACCAGAGGGACAATCCGGGAAGCGGCAGCGGGGGCAAAGAACTGGCCCCGGCTCTGAATGTACTTCGGGACAGGGAAGAGATTCCGAAAGACCAGGAAGAGATGGAAGAATTGGGATCGTATTATGTGCCAGGAAAACGGACAGAACCGGCTTCGGTTTCCAATGCTTTGAGGGCGGCGCGGACAGAAGGAACTCATCTGGCTGTTTTCGCGGGACAGGTTCCTGAGATTGAGACAGAAAAGCCGCTGGACCCCAGAGACTTTGAAGAGCCCTACAGTACCGTGGAGGTTACCGCGAAGGATGGCACGAAATATCTGGTTGAGGTGGTGCCGGAAGGGATCAAGTATTTTGTGGACAGCGGCGCTGGCGAGACCTCTCCGGCGTACGAGGCCGTGAAAGCTTTGACAGGCGAACTCCTCAACCACAAGGCAGATGAAATATGGACTGAGGGGGACCTATGGGGCTGTACCGATAATAGATCCCTGAAAAACAATACGGATATTAAGGATAAGACCGACACCGGGATTTATGGCAATAAGGATTCGGCAAACAATCCTATATCTTACAAATTTACCCTGGAGCCGGGAAGCTACACCATCACAAGTTCTCATAAAGAATGGTGGAGTCAGGATCGCCCCATGGCCATGGAAGTAAGCTATGGGGACAAAAAGCTGTCAGCGGGAAGTGTGACGGTCAGCGGCGGAAACACCACAGCGGTAAATAAGTTCAGTTTTACCTTGGACGAAGAGCAGACCATTACCTACACCATTAATAACACAGGCAGTCAGGCACCGGCTGTCAGCTGGGTGGCGGTAGCCCAGATGGATCTTGCTTCCCTTCCTCTGGAGGACAGAGGAGAGGTGACGGTCCGTAAGGGGGCCAGCCTGGATGAGGATCTGGGAGAGGGCAAGATGATCTCCGTGAATGAAAACTGGATCAGCGGTGGAGACAGCGCCGCGGAAAGCGGAGGCAACGCGGGGGGCGGTATCATCAATGACGGGACCGCCTATTTTAAGAAAAAGGAGTTTACCCTGTACACGGATTTCTTTTTTAATGAGGATAGCGGTGATGATGACAAAACCTCCGCTCTTCTCATAGGAAACAGGGAGAACTATATACGGCTGATTCCCAGGACAACGAAGAAAGAAGCCATTCTCAGAGTACATACCGGCGGCGGGGATACGGATCACAAGCTATCCAAAGAGATTGCCCTGAAAAGCTGGCATGGCGTCGGGATCATGTACAGTGAAGAGGGGGATAGGGGAAAAATAAGCCTTTGCCTTGATGGAGAACAGGTTCTGTCCCCTGTGGATATGGGCTTTCTGTTCAGCGGGCAGGATGCCATCACTGCCGGCTATGGCATTACCTATGGCACAGGCTTCATGAGAAGGGGAAAGTATGATAACATTGTGGTCTCCCACACCATGGATGACCTGGAAGACGTAAAGGCGGAGACAAAAGCCAGGGCCGCGGAGAAGAACAAGCTGGCCAGCCAGGCTCCCAGGATTGTTATTGATGGAGCGGAGGTAGAGAAAGCCGGAGAAAACAAAAACGGCCTGACCTTCAAAGGCTTTGGAGTCCTGGACTGCAACAGCACCAATGCCCTGCTTCTGGATTACAAGGTCCAGCATCCGGAGAAGTACTGGGAGATGTTGGAGAAGCTGTTTGGGGGAGAGCATCCCATTGTACAGCACATAAAAATCGAGATGGGCAATGACAAAAATACTTCCACTGGTCCTCAGGCATGTACCATGCGTACTTCTGATGAGTATCCCAATGTGGCCAGGGTGACGGGATTTCAGCTGGCGGCGGACGCGAAGAAGATCAATCCCAATGTAAAGGTCAGCCTTCTCTATTGGTGCGCCCCAGGATGGGTGGGCGATAAGTCCAACTGGGATGGTGTATACAAGTGGCTGAAAAACACCGCGATCGCCGCCTACCGGGAATACGGCTATATGATTGATATCGTCAGCCCCGGAGTCAACGAGAATAAAGATGACCCCAACTGGATCAAGGAATTTAAGAAGCGGGTCAGAACCGATGAGGCGGGCATGATCAGCAATGATGCCCAGGTGGCTGGGTTCCGGGAAGGCGAGCAGGAGCTTTTCCAGAAGATCCAGGTCCTTATGTCAGACGAGGTGGGGATTGCCTCCTGCGGTCCCGAGATCATGAATGACCCGGAACTGATGGAAGCGGTGGATATTGTCGGATATCACTATAATCCCTATGATGACAGCCAGGGCAACTTTAAGAAGCTGGCGGAGCAGTATGACAAGGAGATCTGGAACAGCGAGGCTCAGGCGACATTCGGTTCCACCGCGGACCGCCCCAACAACAATATGAAGGAGCAGGACAATACAGCGGGAACCGGCATTGGAGGAAACGGAGGACCTCTGGAAATGGCGGATACGGCCATTAAGGGATTCGTTAACTCCCGCCGAACTCACTTTGTATACCAGCCTACCTTCGGAGCCTTTTATGAGGGCTGTCAGTACAACTATAAAGACGTGATGTCAGCCAGAGACCCCTGGTCCGGATATGTGAATTATGACGCGGCGCTGAATATTTTCCAGCACTTTACGAAATTCGCGGTTACAGGCTGGGAAGATGACGATCCCGGCACACCACAGGTCTGGAGGGGGATTCCTGGGGCCAGCAAGTCAGAGGCTTCCGGGAGCAATCCGGTAAACGGACGCAACGGCGGGGACAACTATTTGACACTGGCTGCCCCGGATAAAACCGGTTTTTCCGTGATTATCACAAACGACTGCTCCAAGACCAAGACCTATTCCATTTGCCCCCGGAATATGAATCTGGCGGAGGGCGCTCAGCTTGAGGTGTGGGAGACCCGGGCCGCTGATGAGGGTCAGGTGTACAGCGCCAACTATATGAAGTGCGTGGATACTCTGTCCGCCAATGAGGATGGCTGCTATGATGTTACCGTTAAGCCCTGGTCCATTGTCACAGTAACTACCATGGACATGGATCAGCGGCAGGCGGAGCTGGCGCTGCCCACGGCTGCGGAAGACGGCAGATTTGTGCTGGACACCGATGAGACAGGAAAAGTCCAGGATACCGCTGACACATGGCTCTATGCGGATGATTTTAACTATCAGGGCATTTTGGTGAAGGATTACCGGGATGGAGAGCTTGTTGACAGTGGTGATACTTTCATAGAGACCAGGGGAGGCGCGAAAGGGTTCTATCCTCTGTATACCCATGATGTGAACGGCAGCTTTGAGGTAGTGATGAATAAGGCCGGGACAGACGGGGTTCTGAAAATGAACGGGCAGACGGGAGGAGGCTGGTGGAACGGCGGTGAGCCTGCCACGATTATCGGGGATTACCGCTGGACCAACTATAAAGCCAGCGTGGATTTCAATTTGGACTCTGTTAAGGAGCACCTTCTTCTGGGTGTGCGTCAGAGAGGCGCGGCGGGAGGCGGAGACAATAAGGTAAGCATGTCTGCCTACAACCTGGCCCTGAACAGGGAAGGAGACTGGGTAGCCCGCAGGTACGGCAACGAGATTTCAAAAGGCAAGGTGAAGATTAAAAACACGGCAGCCTGCAATGTGGCTGTCCAGGCCGCGGGAGACACTGTGACCTTTTATATTGAAGGGGAACCGGTTTATACTTACAGAGATCCATCTCCGCAGCTGGAAGGGCGGGTGATGCTTGGCGTAGGTCTTCCAGGAGAAAGCTGGTCCCCGGGGGAATTTGACAACCTGAAAGTAGAGACAGTGCCGGGATATTCGCCATACTACGCCGGGGTATATGATAACCTCCACATGAAGAAATGGGATGGAGACGAGGCGGGGCAGGACGCGCTGGTATATGAAGGGGAGTGGAACCATCAAAACCAGTCCAGCTCCAGCCATTCACAGAGAAGCATGTCCTCCACCAGCCAGGTGGGCGCGAGCGTAAGCTATACCTTTGAGGGAACAGGCTTTGCCCTTATTGGGCCTAACGGAGGAAGCGCGAAGGTGGATGTGGAAGTGGACGGGAGGAAGATTGATACGGACGCTCCTACTATAGCCACCAGTTCCCACCAGCCGTACTTTGTGGTAAGGGGACTGAAAAACGGACAGCATACGGTTACGGTCTCCCTGGCCAGCGGAACCCTGGATGTTGATTCCTTTGCTTACATCAAGGCAAATGAACAGGTCAGCCAGAGTGTAAATACAGAAGCCCTTGGGCAGATTCTTGATGAGATAGACAATCTCAAGGAAAGTGATTATTACGGAGAGTCATGGACGAATTTTCAGACTATTATTACGGAGAGCGGAAGATTTACCCGGGAGACGGCTGAGGAAATGAACTCAGATCCCCGGACCTACGGCGCTGACCAGGAAGGTATTGACGAGGCGGCGGCTTACTTGAGAGCGGAGCTTAACAAGCTGGTTTCCGCTGACGCTCCTGTGGAGATTCTGAACCGGGAAATCCTGCCCGAGATATTGGCGGTTCCCCAGGGAGGAACGGTAGAAGACCTGGCGGGAGGACAGCTTCCGGCGGTGGTAAAGGTTAAGAAGGCGGACAGCACAGAAGGTGAGGCGGAGATTGCATGGGAGCTTTCCGGAGATATCAGTCAGATTTACTCAACCGCGGAGGCAGTGGGCACAGTGATTGGCGGCAAAGATCCTGAGACGGGAGAGGCGCTTAGGGTGACGGTTCCTGTGGAAGTGACTTCTCCTGAAATCGTATATTTTATCGACCCGGGTACAGACGACACGAGAGTGTACGATCTGTATAAAGCCACCTGCCCGGAACTGAAAAATGAGACCAATGACAAGATATACCAGAGCGGAAGCTGGGGGCGAGGCGAAGCCAATATAAAGGGCAATACAAATCCCATGGATAAACTGGATACCGGCTTATACAGCGGCAAAGATATTGTGTACACTCTTCCCCTGGAGGCGGGACTTTATATCCTGACAGCGGGATTTACCGAGTGGTGGGGTTATGGACGGGATATGAGCCAGACCATCTCCTATACATTACAGGATGGAACTGAGAAAACCTTATCAGGAAGCAATATAAGCTTTGGGGCGAAAGGAAATATGATCAGCTCTACCGCGTTTATTGTGGCAGAGGATACCACGGTGACCTATACCCTGAAAAAGACAAAGAATCAGGATTCTGTGCTGAGCTGGCTGGGAGTTACAAGGATGGCTGACATGGATGACCCTTCCTGGGCTCCTGTCTTTGAATCTGATGAGTCCAACCAGTGGGCGGGCCTGCTTACTTATGGAACCGTGACGCAGAAGGAGGATCCGGATCAGGGCCAGGTGCTTCACATGAACGGAGCTGGCACCACCTACGCCCAGTTTGACCCAGAAGCCATAGATTTTACCAGCAGGGAGAATATGACACTCAGCTTTGACTTAAAGTCAGAGACAGCGGACGGCAATTTCTTCACAGTAGCCATAGGACAGGACAGCGACAAATATTTCTTCTTGCGTACCCGCAAAGACAGTACTTACACCGCCATCACCACAGGAAGCTGGGGAGCGGAACAGAAAAAGGAGTCAGACGCGGATACCTACAACAAATGGGTTCATATGGATCTGGTATTTTCTCCGGAACAGATCATTACTTATATAGATGGTGTTCCCCAGGTGATCCTTGATAAAACCATCCTTATGACCAATTTTGGTAAAAACCCTGTGGTGTATCTGGGCAGATCCTTCTACAGCGGGGACAAGTATTTCGCGGGAGCTTTTGACAATATTATGGTTTACAACCGTTCCCGGGAGCGGCAGGAATTGGCTTTGTCCTATGAGATTGCCAAAGCTGAGAAACTGGAGAATCTGGGATACAGCCCGGATAGCTGGAATAACTTTATGACAGCGTTAGATGAGGCCAGGGCAGCGGCCGGGGATGGGACGCTCACCGAGGACCAAAGAGAAGCGGCTAAGGATGCCCTTTTAGCGGCCATTGGCGCCTTGGAGACCGATCTGGTGGAGATGGTGAAAAGAGGGGAAGAGCTGAACGAGGCGGACTACACGGCGGACAGCTGGGCAGGCTTTGGAGCGGCTCTGGCAGAGGCCAAGGAGGTGCTGGCCAATCCCGCCGCCACTCAGGAGGAGAAAGACCGGGCCAAGGACAAACTTCAGGCAGCCATGGAAGCCCTTGTAAAGGTATCACCAGAAGTGAAGGTGGATGTGACTGGTCTGAGGGCAGCCATCGAGGAAGCGGAGGAGTTAAAAGCGGAAGACTATACGGCCGAGAGCTGGAAAGGGTTAGAGGACGCGCTGAAAGCGGCCAAAGCTGTGCTGGCCACTGAGGGAGCCACTCAGAAGCAGGTGGATGAAGCGGAGAAAGCCTTGAGGGAAGCCT
>CAJUSJ010000012.1:32512-42953 GCA_910588865.1 uncultured Lachnospiraceae bacterium | reverse complement strand
GCCTTCAGGCCGCCATCAAGGAAGCGGAGGAATTGAAAGCGGAAGACTACACGGCAGAGAGCTGGAAAGCGGTAGAGGACGCGCTGAAAGCGGCCAAGGCTGTGCTGGCCACCGAGGGAGCCACTCAGAAGCAGGTGGATGAAGCGGAGAAAGCCTTGAGGGAAGCCTGTGAGAAGCTTGAGAAGAAGACCCCGGGGGAGCCGGAAGTGAAGGTGGACAGGAGTGGCCTTCAGGCCGCCATCAAGGAAGCGGAGGAATTGAAAGCGGAAGACTACACGGCCGAGAGCTGGAAAGGGTTAGAGGATGCGCTGAAAGCGGCCAAAGCTGTGTTGGCTGCCGAGGAGTCAACTCAGAAGCAGGTGGATGAAGCGGAGAAAGCCTTGAGGGAAGCTTGTGAGAAGCTTGAGAAGAAGACTCCAGGGGAGCCGGAAGTGAAGGTGGATAGGACCGGCCTTCAGGCCGCCATCAAGGAAGCGGAGGAGTTAAAAGCGGAAGACTACACGGCCGAGAGCTGGAAAGGGTTAGAGGATGCGCTGAAAGCGGCCAAAGCTGTGCTGGCCGCCGAGGGAGCCACTCAGAAGCAGGTGGATGAAGCGGAGAGAGCCTTGAGGGAAGCCTGTGAGAAGCTTGAGAAGAAGACTCCGGGAGAGCCTGAGGTGAAGGTGGATAGGACGGATCTGAGGGCCGCCATCAAGGAAGCGGAGGAATTGAAAGCGGAAGACTACACGGCCGAGAGCTGGAAAGGGTTAGAGGATGCGCTGAAAGCGGCCAAAGCTGTGCTGGCCGCCGAGGGAGCCACTCAGAAGCAGGTGGATGAAGCGGCCAGGGCTTTAAGGGAAGCCTGTGAAGGATTGAAAAAGAAAGGCCATCAGGGAGGCGTCAGCGGCGGCGCGATGATTGGAGGCACCACCAGCAAGCCGGGCCGCGGCAGCTATGGCGCTTCGGTCAGAGGAAACACCAGCGCTGTGACATCAACCACATCTCCGGGGGGATCACTAATGATGATTGGAGACGTACCTTCCAACACAAGGGAGGGAACCTGGAGCCAGTCAGAGAACGGAACCTGGAAGCTGGTGAAGCCAGACGGCTCTGAGGCCCGCGATGAATGGGCCTGCCTGGATAGCAAATGGTATCTGTTTGATGGTGATGGAGAAATGGTAGCGGGATGGGTCAATGTAAATGGTATCTGGTATTACTGTGATCTGAATAATGGCGACATGAAGACTGGCTGGCAGATGATCGACGGAAAGTGGTATTACATGGACTCCCAGAACGGCGGCATGAGGACTGGCTGGCAGATGATCAATGGAAAATGGTATTATTTAGATCAGACCAACGGTGACATGAAAATTGGAAAGATTCAGGTAGATGGCACCTGGTATGATATGGGAGATGATGGAAGTTTGATTCGGTAAGAGACTGACAGAGGCGGTCTTAAAGCCGGCAAAGCTTGAGGGGCGTCAGGCCAACCAGAAAAAAACAGGGAAATCAGCCGTTTCACGGCATGATCCCCTGTTTTTTTCGCGGGTGGAAAGCCTGGAGAAGGTTTTTTTGTTAAAAATTATCAGCCGTCATAACCTTCCCCGCCAGAACCTCTTCATAATCTTTCAGATTCCGGGCCAGAAGCTCCGGTGTGTTTAAACCGTACGGACAATGGCTCATACACTTGTTGCAGTGAAGGCAGTCCTTGATCTTCATCATCTTCTCCTGCCCAGCCGGAGAGAGGTGGTTAGATGACGGTGAGCGGCGCAGAAGAAGAGACATGCGGGCGCAGTTGTTGATCTCGATCCCGACCGGGCAGGGCATACAGTAGCCGCAGCCCCGGCAGAAGGAGCCGGAGAGCATGTCCCTGTCTTTGTCGATCAGTTCCTGAATCTGGGAAGTCATGGCAGGAGGATTGTCAATAAAACCTAGAAATTCTTCTAACTCTTTTTCTTTTTGGATTCCCCAGATAGGAAGCACATTGTCATACTGATCCGCGAAAGCGTAGGCGGCAGCGGCGCTGGTGATCAGTCCGCCGGACAAAGACTTCATGGCGATAAAGCCCATATCCCGCTCCTTGCAGGCCTTCACGATCTCAATATCTTTTTCCGTGGCCAGATAGCAGAAGGGGAACTGAAGGGTTTCATAAAGACCGCTTTCAATAGCCTCCATGGCCACAGACAGGCGGTGATTGGTAATGCCGATGTGGCGGATCTTCCCCTGGGCTTTGGCCTCCTTCATAGCCTCATAGAGTCCGGTGCCGTCTCCGGGCTTGGGGCAGAAGGATGGGTTGTGGAACTGGTAGATATCTACATGGTCTGTCTTCAGAAGACCAAGGCTGGTCTCCAGATCTTTCCAGAAGCCCTCCACTGTGGTGGACATGGTCTTGGTGGCTATGTAGATCTGATCCCGGACATCGCTAAGTCCCATGCCGATCTTCTCCTCACTGTCTGAGTAAGCGCGCGCGGTGTCAAAAAAGGTGATGCCGCCTTCATAGGCTTTCCGCAGCAGGGCAGCCCCCTCTTCTTTGGAAACTCTCTGGACAGGCAGGGCACCGAAGCCGTTTTTATTGACCGTGATCTGGGTGGAACCTAAGGTAACAGTAGTCATGTAAGTCCCTTCTTTCTGTAAAATAGTTTTTCAGTGAGTTTATTTTATCATGAGGAAGGGGGAAAAACAAGCCGTTGATTCAGCTATGAAAGGATTTGCTTTTTAATTTGGAGATAGGATATAGTATACAGGACAGCGGGCCACATCCCGCTGGTGTGACTGACACCTAAAATCCGAGATGAACGCGGGGCGTATGAACCCGAGGTTGACGGACAACGATAAAATCAGTCATTAGGGGAGGCGCGTGGCACTTCGGTGTTACAGTCTCCCCTAATTTCCCTCCCGGAACTCTCTGGGCGGGACTCCGAACATGGCCTTAAAGCTCCTGTTAAAATAGGAAAGATTGTCAAATCCCGTCTCCTGCGCGATAGTCAGGATAGGGCTTGAGGAGGACAGAAGAAGGCGGGAAGCCACTGTCAGTCGGTATTCTCTTAAGTAGGACACAAAGGATGTGCCGAAAGAGGTTTTGAAAAATTTCATAAAATGAGACTGGCTGAAGCCGCAGGTATCAGCCATTTCTTTTATAGTCAGATTTTCCATGTAGTGAGTCTCTATGTATTTAAAAATCAACTTTGCCTTGTCTAAGGATCTGCTCTTTACAGGTGTGTGGGTCTTCTGCACTGGTGCGGAGTGGGAGAAGAGGATATAAAAAAACTGGAAGAGCTGGGCTTTCACGGAAAGCTGGTAAGCCGGCGGGCGGCTGCCGCACAGCAGATCCGCCTGGTCTAAACAAAGTGCCGCCGCTTCATAGGAATCCCACTCAGTGGTCAGATAGACCGGGATCTCCAGCTGACGCTGGAGAAGGGGGAGGAAATATTCATTGACACACAGATCCTCCTGGCGGGGAAAGAGCATATCCAGCTGGAAGATGATATTTTCATATTCCATAGACTGCCCTTTTTTCTGCTCAATGGAGTGAAGCTGTCCGGGGAGGATAACCAGGATATCCCGGGCCTTTATCTCATAAGTGATAAAATCCACGGTAACAATGCCCTGGCCCTTTTTGATATAGATGATCTCCATCTCGTCATGCCAGTGGAGAGGCACCTTGGCAAAATCCAGGGGGATGGAGCATGGATAGGTGGTGTAGGGGAAGGTGAGGGCTCCGTGGGATTTTTTTTCCTGATAGTTTTCGTACTCCGCAATGCTCATAGATACCTCCCGGTTGAATGGAAAAAGTGTCTTATGGATTATATCATTTTCCCATAGAAAGTCAATAAGGGCTTACTGTTCAAACGGTTACTGTTCGGTTTGGTATGGAGTGTTTAAATAACCGCGGCTTATTGGCAGCGGCGAAGATTTCCGGAGGCGGATTCGCGAAAAAGATGCCGGATCACTGAAAATGATAGAATAGTACCATATTTTGCTACAATAAGGCAAGAAATAACTGTCAAAAAATGGTTATACTGTTCATATAAGCAAAAAATGGTTCCTATTAACCAGGCAGCAAAAAAGGAGTATCTCATGACCAGATTAAGCGAATACACAAAGAAAACATATAACAAAGATATCAAGGACTGTACCAACGAAGAGGTCTACCGCGTTCTCCTGACCATGACCCAGGAGGCGGCCAGGGAAAAAGAAAGCTCTCAGGGCAAGAAAAAGGTCTACTATATCTCAGCGGAATTCCTGATCGGAAAGCTGTTATCCAACAACCTGATCAACTTAGGTCTTTACGACCAGGTTAAGGAAGAGCTTGAAGCGGCGGGCAAGAACCTGACAGACATTGAGGAGATCGAGCCGGAGCCATCTCTGGGCAACGGAGGCCTGGGCCGTCTGGCCGCCTGTTTCCTGGATTCCATGGCCACCTTAGGCCTCAACGGGGACGGAATCGGTCTCAATTATCATCTGGGCCTGTTCAAGCAGAGCTTTGAAAATAACCTGCAGAAAGAGACCGTGAACCCCTGGATCGAGGACCACAGCTGGCTGACCCGCCGGGATGTGAGCTATCCTGTACAATTCGGAAATCTTACAGTCCGCTCCTGTCTCTATGATATCGCTGTAACAGGCTACCGCAACCGGACTAACCAGCTGCACCTGTTTGACATCGATTCTGTAGATGAGGGGATCGTGACTGACGGCATTTCTTTTGATAAAGAAGATATTGAAAAGAATCTGACTTTGTTTTTATATCCTGATGACAGCGATGAGAAAGGTCATCTGCTGCGGATTTTCCAGCAGTACTTCATGGTCAGCAACGGCGCGCGGTATATTCTGGATGAGTGCGTGAAGAAAGGCTGTACCCTTCACGACCTGCCGGATTACGCGGCGATCCAGATCAATGACACCCATCCTACCATGGTGATCCCGGAGCTCATCCGTCTTCTGATGGAAAAGGGCATTGACATGGATGAGGCCATTGACATTGTGTCCAGAACCTGCGCCTACACCAACCACACTATCCTGGCGGAAGCCCTGGAGAAGTGGCCCATCCGCTATTTAAAGAAAGTAGTTCCCCAGCTTGTGCCCATTATCGAGATATTGGATGACAAGGTGAGGAGGAAATTTGACGACACCAGCCTTGCCATTATCGACAAAAAGGACAATGTCCACATGGCTCACATTGATATCCACTACGGCTTCAGTGTCAACGGGGTGGCTTACCTCCACACGGAGATCCTTAAGAAAAACGAACTCCACAAGTTCTATGAGATCTACCCGGAGAAATTCAATAACAAGACAAACGGCATCACCTTCCGCCGGTGGCTCCTTCACTGCAATCATCTCCTTGCCGACTGGATCACCTCCCGGATTGGAAACGGCTATAAGCTTGACGCGGCCTTGCTGGAAAAGCTGGGAGAACTGGTCGATGACGAGAAGGCTCTCCACGAAGTCCAGGCCATCAAGCATGCCAACAAGAAGATCCTGAAAGACTACCTTCTCAGAACCCAGGGCATTGAGATTGATGACCACTCTATTTTTGATATTCAGGTAAAGAGGCTTCACGAGTACAAGAGGCAGCAGATGAATGCCCTGTATGTGATCCACAAATACCTGGAGATCAAGAGAGGGACCAAACCGGGACGTCCCATTACCATCATGTTCGGCGCCAAGGCCGCTCCGGCCTACGTGATCGCCAAGGATATCATCCACCTGATCCTGTGTCTTCAGGAGCTGGTGAACAATGACCCGGATGTGAGTCCATACCTGAAAGTGGTTATGGTGGAGAACTATAATGTGACTCTCGCGGAGAAACTGATTCCTGCCTGTGATATCTCAGAGCAGATTTCCCTGGCTTCCAAGGAGGCAAGCGGAACAGGAAACATGAAGTTTATGTTAAACGGCGCGGTCACCTTGGGAACCATGGATGGTGCCAATGTGGAGATCGCGGAGCTGGTGGGCAAAGACAATATCTACATTTTCGGAGAGAGCAGCGAGACTGTGATCGAGCACTATGAAAAGGCTGACTACCGCTCAAAGGATTACTACGAGAACAACCCTGATATCAAAGAGGCCGTGGACTTTATTACAGGTCCTCAGCTCATGAAGATCGGGCAGAAGGAGAACCTGGAAAGGCTTTCCAAAGAGCTTCTGAATAAAGACTGGTTCATGACTCTTCTGGATTTTGAGGACTATGTGAAGGTGAAGGAACAGGCTTACAAAGACTTTGAGGACAGAGAAACCTGGATGAGGAAGATGCTGGTAAACATCAGCAAGGCAGGCTTTTTCTCCTCCGACAGAACCATCGCGCAGTACAATGAGGATATCTGGAAACTGGGTAAATAGATAGGGAAAATAGTTAAGGCTGAACACGTTAGCTGGTGTTCAGCCTTAACTTTTGTATCCGCTCTAATCCCGCCATGAACCAGGCTACGCGGTTGGAGCCATCAAAACTTTTCCTGTCCCTCGATATACATTTACCAGTCCTTCTCCTGATATAGCGGAGCCCACAAGGGATTTTGAGGAACGTTCTACGGTAAATTTCAGGGAATTAGACCAGGCTATGGCCATATTTCCGTCAATTTTTAATTCATCGTCTTGTAAGACAAATTCGATTAATTCCTCTCTGGGAATAGGGCTTTCCAGGACAGCGACGCCATTTCCGGTGAGACATAAGTTAAACAATCCTTCTTTGCCGGCAACAGCGGAGGAAAGGGTGGTTCTCGCGACAACCTTTTGGGTGATAGAGGAATCACAGGCTAAAAATAAGCCGTCCTCCAGAACAAGGCTTCCCCACTCTGAAACATCTTCCAGAAGAATATGTTTATAGGTGGGCTCAAGCATAACCAATCCCTTTCCGGTGTATTCTGGTTTGGCGGTGGTTTCTTTTGTTACTTTTGAGGCAAGGGTCTTGCCCAGGAAGTCTCCCACGCCCTTGATTCCGGAAGACATCTGTACAGCTCCAGCAATCCACTGCATGGCTCCGGCCTGCACGGTAAAGGAATTGCCATTTAATTCGATTAACACCTGGCGTCTGCGCACATTCATTTCAGCGGCATAGTAAGAGGCCATGGCTGAGGAAGGGTTGACGCTCAGATCCTGCTGGTGTTCAAAAACCTTTACACAGCCCAGAGCGGCTATTTGTTTCATATTATTATTGTTGTAGAGATTGTTGTATGTTATCATTTTTTATTTCCTCCTATTGTATGATTTTTGGATATATTTATGAGATACTCCACCCCATGAAGAAGCCCATCCTGATCAATGGGGTCTGTGACAAAATCCGCAGCAGCCTTCACCTCATCGTTGCCGTTTCCCATGGCAATGCCCACAGCGGAATAGCGGATCATGGGGATGTCATTGTACCCGTCGCCGATGGCGGCGATCTGGTCCCTGAAAAGGCCATAGCGCTCCATGATTTTCTGGATCCCCAGGCTTTTGCTGCCGCCCTTTGGGGTGATGTCAAAAGCCCCGCCTTCGTGCCAGCGGGTGATATCGCACAGGGGCAGCCGCGAGGACAGAAGATCAAGGTTTTCATCAGCCGTGTAGGGGATCATCTGGTAGATTGGCTGATGAAGCCCCCGCTCCATGTTCGACTCAACCGGAGGTATAGCGGTGCCGATCTGAGCCTGAAGCCTTACAAGCTCAGGCGTGATGTGGCTTACATACATGGCGTTTTGTTCCATAAACATCAGGGAGAAGCCCATCTCCTGCCTCAGCTTGAGCATGGCCTGGATCTGGGACACCGGGATGGGATTGTCATAGACCACAAAGCCGCCGCTGTCCAGACAGAGACTGCCGTTTAAAAGAACGTACCCGTCAAAAGAAAGACTGCCAAGGAGCTGTTCCTCCTGGATCTCCAGAAGATGTCTGCCCGTGGCCACAAAGCAGAGCATCCCAGCCTGATGGGCTGATTCCACAGCTTTATAGGTGCTGGGGCGGATGCCCTGTTCTGTAAAATCTCTCAGGGTTCCGTCGATATCAAAGAAGATTGCTTTAATCATCTCAGTGCCTCCTCTGTGTTATGTATCCTCATTTGTGTTGTTTTAAGTCTGCCTGCCTTCGCACCCTATCCTGTACCTGCCGGATAAATGCCTTCGGCCCTAGGACCTTTACCACAGGGCCAAAGGACAGCACCTGGATGAGAAGTTCTGTCTCCCAACGGGTATCGTAGTAGATTGTGCAGCGGTAGGTGCCGGTGTCCGTCATACGCTCCACCTGTTTCTGGTAGCAGGAAAAATGGAGCATGGCCCGCTCTAAGCCGTTGCGCTCTGTGGTGATCTCGAGCACCAGAGGCTCCCCGCACATTTCCCGGTCCAGAAAGTGTTCTACATCCACAGAATCAGGGAAGGGGTTCCCTGTTTCTTTCAGGGAGAGGATCCTGGATACATTGATCAGATCCATCCTCTGCCTGCCGTTTTTCCTTCTTGCCAGGGCGTAGAGGCGAAACTTCCCATCCCGCTGTCCATATTCCAGGCGGCAGGGAAGCCAGGTGTGGGAGATGATATTTCCCTTGCCTGAAAGGTAAGACACATGCAGAGGCTGCCGCCTGCCCATGGCAGACAGGATGGCCTGCATGTGTTCCCGGTACATGACAGAGGAAAATGGATCATGGTCCCCGTACTGGTCAAACAGACAGAAATCCCCGATCCGGTACAAAGGCTCCACATTTTCAAGGGCAGTCTTAAGCTCCTGAAGCTGGGTGTCTGTGAAAAACAGGCAGAATCTGGGGTCAGACATCAGAGCTTTCAGCCAGGCTTTCTGGAGAAGGGTCAAGGTCATGGGAAAGACCCCGTGTTCCAGGCAGGACCGGTAAGAGTCAGCTTTTTTGCTGTCCTGTTTCAGCAGGGGCCACACATGTCCTGTGAGACAGGGGACAATGGAGAGGGCGCTCTCGTCATAGCCAAACTCCTTTGCGAGACTTTCCATGTCCTGCCTGGTCACGGGGTGGAGCTTTGCCTCCTCCAGGATACAGGCCACCACATGATAATAGCAAGTATACAGTTCTGAAAATAAGGAAAGTTCTTTGTTCCTTGTCATAAGTAATTCTCCTGCTCACAGATGATGATCTTGTTCCTAGTCGGGGACTGCGTCAGAAGGGAGGTAACAGGCTTCCATTAAGTTCATGTCATCCCAGAAACGTTTTTCCACAGCCCGATCAGAACAGTGAAAAGAGCGGACCCTGCCTGTAAAAGACTTTGCCCAGGGAAGCAGCTCTGACGGGTCCAGACAGAGACGGCGATACTCATAAACTCCCGGCTCCAGCCTTTTCAGAGCGCCACCCCTTCCCTCCCGATCCAGCCGGGTGAGGATATAGCTTTCTTCCTTCTCATCAAAGCAGATTTCCATGGTCACGGTCTCCGGCTTTCGGAGATTTCCAAAAGAGACGCCCCAGATATAGGGAAAGGTGTCCGCGAAGGTCTCCATGTACCGGTCAAAGCAGGGATCCGGTTCCAGGATTCTGGCATTCTGTATGGAATCCAGCCGGAAAGAAGTGAAACGGTGAGAGTCCTGTCTTCTGCCACACACATATCTGCGCCCTGTCTGGGTGCTGGTCAGGATCCTTAAGGGTGTGATGGCGACATCTCCCGCGCGCCGGCTTCTGGTGCTTTTTACGGTCAGAAGGATCTGACATTTCCGCTCCATGGCTGTCAGGATGGGAAGAAGGATCTCGTCTTCCAGGGTGTGGACCAGATAGTCGCCGTGAAAGCGGAAGTATTCATTTTTCTTATTCCAGAAATCCAGGATCGTGCTGCCGATAAACCCAAAAGGGGCGGCTCCCTGGAAAAAACTGACTGCCAGCCAGAGAGGGGTGAGCAGGCCTGGGTGTGACAGAGCCAGATTTTCAGCGCTGCCGTAAAGGTACTGCCTGCCTTCTTTTTTCCGGATCACCAGCCCTTCCTTCTCAAAAAACGCCAGCTTCCTGCGGATAGTCTGGGTGTCCATCAGGCAGCCGTTTAATTTTTGAATCTCGTCGGCAATGGCCTCCACGGTCAGAAAACGTCCCTTGGCCAGAAGATCCGGCAGGAGAAAACGGAGGGAGATATCATTGTCCGTAAATGTCTTTGACCTCCAGGCCTGATACAGAGGATTGACAGGGATCCGCCCGGAATCTATGGTGAGAAACACGGATTTTTTGTGGCCGCTTCGGTCTGTCTTTATGTAAGGGGAGAACCAGCTTTCCATACGGCGGCGGTGGTTGTCATAGGTTCTGCCGCTTTTTTCGCGGAAATCCTCCCTGGTCTTAAAGCCGTAGACATAGAAATCCCTGACATAGGACCGGATCCTGTCAAACTGTCGGATGAGTTCTTTGTATTCTGACATCACAATCCTCCTGTCGTTTATGGCGAAGACGCAAGCGGCTATATAAGGGGGTACTGTAAAGGCTCAGCGCTCCCGAGCTGAGCCGCGCGAAAACGGGGTCACGAAGTGACACCATCCCTGCCCGTATTCCGCGCATCCCCCGGAG
>CAJUSJ010000012.1:0-32412 GCA_910588865.1 uncultured Lachnospiraceae bacterium | reverse complement strand
GGCACAGTACCCCTGTCGTTCAAGGCGAAGACACAAGCGGGCGATAAGGGGGTACCGTGAAGGCTCAGCGCTCCCGAGCTGAGCCGCGCGAAAACGGGGTCACGAAGTGACATCATCCCTGCCCGTATTCCGCGCATCCCCCGGAGGGCACAGTACCCCTGTCGTTCAAGGCGAAGACACAAGCGGGCGATAAGGGGGTACTGTGAAAGTATAGCATATGCCGCCTCTAACTGCAAGATTCTATCAAGTTTCGCAGCGTTTTTGAAATGATAATCATGGGATTTTATGGTAGGATAAAGACACCCGAAAGGGAAAGAGGATGGTTCTGGCTTACAGCTTTTGTATAGAAGCAAAGCGGTGCCGGCCGCTGTGCGGCGCGGTATGCCGCCAGAAACATGGAAAAAGAAAGGTTGATTTACGCGGGTTCGAATCCCGCCGGTGTGAAAACCGTTGCTTAGTGGCCAAAAGCGATCAAAGGACGCCTGTCAAGTGTCCAGCAGAGAAAAGAGGACGACATGGAATCCGCCCGCGAGGTTCCGCGTTCCAAAAAGCGGAACGCGCGGCAGAGAATCCGCCAGCACCGCCTAAGAGGGCAGGCTGTATCGGTCCCATGGCCCGGAAGACAAAGACGGCCAAAACCTTGGAGGCTCTCTGGAGAGTCACCGGGGGAGGCGGCTTTGAGAAGCCGGGCAGCCGGACAGAGGATGCCTGCTTTTCCAGGGAAAAGCTTCTTTTTGAAGACGGAGGTCTGTCTTTGGAGGGAGGAAGGTCCGCGGAGGTCTCTGTGGCGGACCCTGTGTCGGAATCGTGAAAACAAGGAACATATGGAGGGAGGGGACCCATGAAATATCAGATCAATCAGAATCAATGTGGATTTTTGCTGAAAAATGGCTGCTTTGTAAAAACTCTTTACAGAGGCACCTACCATTTTCTGAAAGCCGCTTTGGGTTATGAGGTGGTGGTGGAAGAGATGGACGGCCTTGTGGGATTTAACAAGGTGCCCAGGGACATCCTTTTAAAAGACCCGTCGTTTGCCCAAAATGTGCTCCATATTATGATCCCGGAGGGGCATATCGGAGTGTTGAAAAAGAACGGCGTGGTTAGTAAAATTCTGACAGACACCGAGTACCTGTACTGGAATGTGTGGAGACGGTATGAGGTTGAGCTTTTGGATATGAGGGTGCCGGAGACAGCGGCCCAGGTGAGCAAGGCCTGCCTGGCCCAGATCCCTGGGAAATATTATAAGAAGATCGAGATTCAGCCCGGAGAGCTGGGAATCCTGTATTATGACAATCAGGTGGTGAAGGAACTTGGCACAGGGACTTACTACTACTGGATGTACTCAAAAGACGTGCTGTGCCGGGTGGTGGATTTAAAGACCCGTCCGCTGGAGATTACAGGGCAGGAGATCCTGACGGCAGACCGGATCGGTATCCGGATCAATCTGATGTGTACATATAAAGTGGTGGAGCCAAGGACCATGATCGAGACCATCAAAAACCTGGAAAATCAGGTTTACGCCTGTGTTCAGCTGGTGATCCGGGAGTACATCGGCAGATACCGTCTGGATGAGCTTCTGGAGCAGAAGGAGGAGATCTCCCAGTTTATTTTCACCAGGCTTAAGGAGGTGGAGAAAGACTACTGTATTCAGTTTGTCAGCGCGGGAATCAAGGACATCATTTTGCCAGGCGAGATCCGGGATATCATGAACACCGTGCTCATAGCGGAGAAAAGAGCCCAGGCCAACGTGATTACCAGGCGGGAGGAGGTGGCTTCCACCAGATCCCTGCTGAACACGGCGCGGCTGATGGATGAGAACAAAACCCTGTACAAGCTGAAAGAGATGGAGTGCCTGGAGAGGATCTGCGCCCAGGTAGGCAACATCCAGGTAGGGGGCGGGGCCCTTTTAGAGCAGCTTAAGGAGCTGGTAAGCTGATGGGAAAAAAGAAGAAAGAGACGAAAAAAGGAAATACAGGAGGATTGGCCCTGTCTGAGGCAGGCGGGCGGTCCTCTTTTTGTTATGCATAAAATGTTGATATCTGCTGTCTCCTATGTTATATTTTCACATAAGAGCCATAAAAAACAGCTTATACCGGAAGAAAGGAGCGTCTTTTCATGATAAACGACAATATAAAAATGCTCAGAGATACCTTGCGGATATTGGAACAGGGAAGCTATGAGGTAAACGACAGGACCGTGAATTTAAAGCTGTCGGGAGAAGAGATGGAGGCCGTTCATGTGCTGCTGCCCCAGGAGGTGGAGGAGACCTGCCGCTGCCTGGATTTTAAGAAAGCAAATCTAACAGGCCGCTGTGAGTACGACTGCGTAAATATGGATTCCTTCGGGGCCGCGATACGCCAGTATAATGAACTGGGCTATGTGCCGGGGGAAGGCAAGAAGCCGGTGCTTGTCCTGAATCTGGCAAACCCGGTGCAACCGGGAGGGGGAGTGCGGCGGGGGGCAAGAGCCCAGGAGGAAGACCTGTGCAGGAAAAGTTCTCTCCTTTTGTCCCTGGAGAGCGGGGGCGGGGCAAAATACTATGAGTATAACCGGGGACTCCACACTTTTATGGGTTCGGATGCCCTGATCATTACCCCTCAGGTGGAGATTATCCGGGACGACAAGGGGGAGCTTCTGGACGAGACCGTGATCGTCGCTGTTCTCACCTGCGCCGCGCCTATGATCACCTATGGAAAAGAGGGGCTCACAGAGGAAGCCTATCAGACTATGGTTTTCAACCGGATCATGGGGATGCTCAAGTGCGCCGCGTATTTTGGCTATGAGAATCTTGTCCTCAGCGCGTGGGGATGCGGTGCTTTCCGCAATGACGCTCATGTGTTTTCCGACTTGTTTTATAAGGCGCTGACAGAGTTAGACGCCAACGGTTTAGGAGAGAAGGATTTGTTCTGCAGAATCGATTTCGCTGTCCTGGACCGGACGCCTGAGAAGTACAATTATTCAGAGTTTTGGAGAAATTTCGGCAATGGGAATTTTTATAAAGGAGTTTGATCAAAAACCAGGCAGCTCCCGCCAGAAGAAGGCCGCGGTTATCAACGACCTCTCCGGCTTTGGCCGCTGTGCCCTGACTGTGGCCATACCGGTGATCTCCAGGCTGAAGGTGCAGTGCTGTCCGGTACCCACAGCGGTGCTGTCCAACCACACGGCCTATGCCAATTACTATTTTGACGACTATACGGATCACATGGAAGAGTATACGGATCAATGGAGGGAATTAGGGCTGACCTTTGACGGGATCGGGACAGGCTTTTTAGGATCCAGAAGGCAGTTTGGTATTGTCAAAAAATTTATAGAGGATTTTTCCGGTGCCGGCACGGTGGTGATGGTGGACCCCATTATGGGGGATAACGGGAAGACCTATGCCACCTACACAGAGGACATGTGCCAGGAGATGAGAGGCCTTGTGTCTTTGGCCCACATTGTCACCCCGAATGTGACGGAAAGCTGTATCCTCACAGGCACCCCCTATCATGACGGTTCCTGGAAGACCGGGGAGCTTCTCGCCATGGCCAGGAATTTGGGGGCCATGGGACCGGAGAAGGTGGTGATCACCGGGGTGCCATCGGGCACCTATATCGGGAATTTCTGCTATGAGAAAGGCGGAAAGGGCGGTGAAGGGGAAGAGACCTGGACCTGCCCGCGGATAAAAAGGGTCGGGGAGACCCGCTGCGGTACAGGGGACATTTTCTCAGCCATTATTCTGGCGGATGGGGTCAACGGGGTGGCTCTTGACAAGTCCGTGAAAAAGGCGGCGGGGTTTATAAGAGACTGTATCCTGGAGTCAATTAAGCTGGAGGTGCCGCTGACAGACGGAGTCTGCTTTGAGGAGATCTTAGGCAGGCTGAAACCGTGACAGGGGACAGTGGGGTAAAGAGGGATATGGCCGTTAAAGCGGCCCTGCCCCTGCGGGGCGATTAGGGGGAAGGACCTCTCCCGCCGGATTGTTTAAATGGATATACGCTTTCTGGACCAGCACAATGGTGGTGGCAAGAAAATAGAGTTCCATGGCAGTGCTGATGATTCCGGCGATGAGAAGCAAAGCGGCGCACACAGCCCCGATGACGGCCATGGACATTCGGTAGGGGCGGAGAAATTCCGTAAGCTCCGGGGACAGGCCGGACAAATGCCGGAAGGTGAGCCACAGACACAAGGCCAGAAGGATGGAGGAAGTGAAGGCAAACACCACATGGAGAAATGCCTGAAAGGGCACGGTCTCGGGAAGATAAGGCGTGGACACTGCCAGCATCAGCAGCGCGAAGGCTGTCCAGAGGAGCAGGCTCTCTGTCATATGGCGGGGAAGGCGGGACAAAAGCCTCCTGAGGATCACCAGATAATAAGTGCCCACCAGAAGGCCGAGAAAGAAAAATGCCACCCGCCGCCCCGGCCAGCTTCCGATCACCGACAAGTTGGAGGCCAGCCAGTCAGAGTTTCGGACAAAGATCAGGGTATAGGCAGGTATGACGCAGTAAGCGATAAAGGACGACACCATAAAAACCTCCTTTTTTGGCCGGGTCGCGGAAGGACAACTCTTCCCTTTCCTGATTAGTATGGACGGAAGAAAGAAAAATCCAGCTTACAGATTTTGCCTGACAAGGTCATAAAACATCTTGCGGTCAGCCACAGGAACGTATATAATAAATAGCCGTGATATATTTTTTGAAATCTTACACTGAGAAAGAGTGACGCGGGGGAGAGAAGATCATGAATTTACAGGGAGTTATGGATCTGCAGCTGATGATGTTTCTGGAGATCGGGATCGGATGGTTTCTGAGAAAAAAGAATCTGATCACAGAAGAAGGGAAAAAGGTGCTGACAGACCTGGTCATTGACCTGATCCTTCCCTGCAACATTATCCAGTCCTTTCTCATAAAACTGGATAAAGAGATTTTGGTGAAAGGTTTCCAGATCCTGGTCATATCCATTTTGCTGCAGATGTTTTGTACAGCTGTCAGCGCGGTGGGTTATAACCGAATAGAAAAAGAAAAGCGGACCGTGCTCCAGTACGCCACTGTGTGCTCAAACGCGGGATTTCTGGGAAATCCGGTGGCAGAGGGGCTCTTTGGCTCCATGGGGCTTTTGTACGCTTCTGTCTATTTGATCCCTCAGAGGATCGTCATGTGGTCCGCGGGCGTGTCTTATTTTACGGAAAGCCCCAGCAAAAAAGAGGTGGCAAAAAAGGTTCTGACCCACCCTTGCATCATCGCCGTGATCATCGGCCTGGCGCTGATGGCGGCCCAGGCGCCTTTGCCCTCTTTCCTGACCCGGACCTTGAGCGGTATAAGCAGCGCCACTACTCCCATGACCATGCTTCTGATCGGCTCCATCATGGCTGGGGCGGACTTAAAGACCATGGTTACGAAGATCACGGTGATGTTTTCCGCGGTTCGTCTGGTGCTGATCCCTCTGGTGGTGTTTCTGGGGTGTCTCCTTTTCCGCGTAGACGCCACAGTGGGTGGTGTCGCGGTGATCCTGGCGGCAATGCCCGCGGGCAGCACCACGGCGATTCTGGCGGCCCGGTATCACAGGGATGAGGAATTTGCCAGCAAATGCGTGGTTCTGACCACAGTGCTTTCCATGATCGCCATTCCGGCGTGGAGTACCGTGCTCATGGCCTGTCTGTAAGCTTCCAGGAACCAGTCAGCTTACCGGTGGCAGAGTCGTTTTCAGGCCGCGGCAGCTTTGGCTTTGGCCGTCCACCGCTTTCATGTCACAGCCGACCAGGCCACAGCTATCAGGAGGGTGGGCAGCATGTTGGCCACCTTAACCTTTTTGCCCCAGATCAGATTGACGCCCACGCAGAAAATCAGCATGGAGCCGGTGAGGGACAGATTGTCCAGGGCGCTCTGGGTCATGATGGGTTCGACCAGCCTGGCAAGAAGGGTGACCGATCCCTGAAACAGCGCCACCGGGATAGCGGAAAAGACACAGCCCTTTCCCATGGAAGCGGTCATAACCATGATGATGATCAGGTCAAGGACCGCTTTGGCGGTGAGAATCGAATAGTCGCCGTAGATGCCGTCCCGGATAGCGCCCACTACAGCCATGGCCCCAATGCACACGGTCAGGGAAGCGGTGACGAAGGCGTCTACGAATCGGGAATCTCCGCTTTTGGTTCTGGCCTTTAGCCAGGTTCCAAACTGTTCCAGATAGTATTCAATGTTCAGCCATTCTCCCGCGAGGGAGCCTAAAGTAAAGCTTCCGATGACCATCATGGTTCCCTGGGTGGTAAGGCCATCCCGGGTGATAACCATCATTTTTTCCATGGTTCCGGCGATCCCGATGAAGATCACGCTGAGTCCGCAGGCCATGGTCAGAGTATCCTGATACCGCTCTTTCATAAATTTTCCAAATACAAGGCCCATAATCCCTCCGGCGGCGATGCCGGCGGCATTGATGAGGGTTCCAAGTCCAGCCATATCCATGTCTCCTGTCTCCTGATTTTTTTCTGATATGTCCATATATCTCCATGATTGTAAATCATCTTTGGGGATTTATCAAACGCTTTTGAGGAAACAGGTAGAATCTTTGAGGATTAAATGGTATAATCAGAACTGTACCGCGGTGTCCTTGCGGAACGGGAACTCTCCAAAAAGGAGGTCCCCCGCCCTGGCTTGACAACAGGAGCGCGGCAGGTAAGAGAGAATAAGAATAGAGGAAAAATTATGAAAAATGATTTATTTTCCATAGGAGGCATTACCATCCACGGTTATGGCCTCATGATCGGAATCGGTATTCTGGCAGCCTATTTGGTGTCAGAGAACAGGGCTAAAAAACAGGGGCTGGATCCGGATCATTTGCTGGGGATCGCCCTGTGGGGCGTAGGGATCGGTCTGGTGAGCGCGAAGCTTTTGTACTATATTACCATCATGGATCAGATCATCAGGAACCCCAGGCTGCTTTTGGATATAGCCAATGGCTTTGTGGTGTACGGCGGGCTCATCGGCGGTATTCTGGGGGGGTATGGGTACTGCAAAAGACACAAGCTGGACTTTTTCCGCTACGCGGACCTGATCCTGCCCTCAGTGGCCCTGGCCCAGGGCTTTGGACGGTTGGGCTGCTTTCTGGCAGGCTGCTGTTATGGCAGGGAGACCGGGAGTCCATTTGCCATCGTGTTCCGGGAGTCCGGGTACGCTCCCAACAATATTCCCCTTATCCCGACTCAGCTCATATCCAGCGGGTTTAACTTTTTCCATTTCTTCCTTCTGCTGTGGCTGGCAAAGAGGCTTAAGCGGTCAGGGGAGACAGGGGCCATGTATCTGATCATCTACAGCCTTGGGCGGTTTGTGATCGAATTTTTCAGGGGAGATCTCATAAGAGGCAATGTGGGGGCATTGACCACATCTCAGTTTATCTCATTGTTCGCGGCAGCGGCTGGAGTGATGCTTCTTATCATAAGCAGAAAGAGGGGAGAAGAAGATGAATAAGACCAGAAGGTTTTTATTTACCAGCATAGGAGTTCTTGTGGTTCTCTGTATCGTGTGCTTTTTGTGGCTGGAGATGTTTATGACTGGAAAAAGCGGGGATGCCATCAGCGAGATCGGGGAGATCTACATGTCAGAGATGAGCAGGCAGCTGAATCAGAAGTTTGACGCCATTGTGAATCTCAGGCTGTCCCAGATGGATGGGATCATAAGGCGCACTCCCCCAGAGGCGGTTTCTTACGGCGACGAGATGAAGGAGGAGCTGTCCTTGAGCGCCAGCATCCGGGAGCTTTCTTATCTGGGCCTGTATACGGCCCAGGGGGATCACGAGACGATCTACGGGGAAGATGTGGAGGTCTTTGACCAGACTGAACTGAAAACAGTGCTGGAAAGTGAGAAGAACGGGGTTACCAGCGGGTTTAATGAAGCCGGGGAGAGGCTGGTGCTGTTTGTGCTGAATGCCGCCTATCCCATGAGTGACGGAAGGGTCAGCACGGCATTGGTGGCAGGGCTTCCCATGGATTATATGAAAGAGGCCCTGGTACTGGAGGAGGAAAATTCCCTGGTATACTATCACATCATACGGAGGGATGGAAGCTTCGTGATCCGCAGCGGCGACGGGGTCCGGGACAACTATTTTACCAGGATCCGGGAGGTGTTTTCCGAATATAACGGCAGGACGCCGGAGCAGTGGGCCAGGGAGCTGGAAGAGGCCATGGACGCGGATGTGGATTATTCGGCCATGACCATGGTGGACGGGGTGCATCACCACATTTACTGCTCCCACCTGCCGGGTTCTGAGTGGTATCTGGTTTCCGTTATGCCCTACGGTGTATTGGATGACGCCATCAACCGCCTTGGCATGCTGCGCCAGTTTACCATGCTGGGGGTGTGCGGCGTGATCCTTGTGGCATTACTGATTATCTTTGCCTTATATTACCGGATGTCCCAGAATCAGATGAAGGCCCTGGACGCGGCGGAGAAGGAGGCGGTGCGGGCCAACCGTGCCAAGAGCGAATTTCTGTCCAACATGAGCCATGACATCCGGACACCTATGAATGGAATCGTGGGCATGACAGCCATCGCCATGGCCAACATTGATGACCAGAGCCGGGTAAAGGACTGCCTCACAAAGATCACCCTGTCCAGCAAGCATCTCCTTGGCCTGATCAATGATGTCCTTGATATGTCCAAGATCGAGAGCGGGAAGCTGTCTCTCAACAAGCATCTGGTGTCCCTGAGAGATACCATGGGCAGCATCGTCAATATCGTGCAGCCCCAGATCAAGTCCAGAAATCAGCATTTTGACATTTTTATCGACGATGTGGCCAATGAGGACGTATACTGTGACAGCGTAAGGCTGAACCAGATCCTGATTAATCTTTTGTCCAATGCCATCAAGTTTACTCCGGAAGAGGGAGTGATCAATGTATATATAAGCCAGGAGGACTCGCCGGAGGGAAGCGATTGGGTGCGGTGCCATTTCCGGGTAAAGGACAACGGCATCGGCATGACGCCTGAGTTCCAGAAGACCATTTTTGACACATTTACCAGGGAAAAGAACTTAAGGGTTGACAAGACAGAGGGGAGCGGCCTTGGGATGGCCATCACAAAATGCATCGTGGATGCCATGAAGGGCTCCATTGAGCTGACCAGCGCGCCGGGAGAGGGAAGCGAATTCCACATTATCCTGGATCTGGAGAAGGCGGCTATCCGGGAGGAGGATATGATACTACCTCCCTGGAACATGCTTGTGGTGGACAACAATGAGGATCTGTGCCAGGGAGCCGTCCAGTCTTTAAAGGAGATCGGAATTGACGCGGAATGGTGCGTGGATGGCAAGACGGCCGTGGAGATGGTGGAAAAGCGCTTTAAAGAGAACAACAGCTACCAGATCGTTTTGCTGGACTGGAAGATGCCGGGAATGGACGGCCTTGCCACCACCAGGGAGATCCGGAAGAGAGTGGGGGAGGCGGTGCCTATCTTTATCATCTCGGCTTACGACTGGAGCGATATTGAGGAGGAGGCCAGGAGCGCGGGGGTACAGGGCTTTATTGCCAAACCACTGTTTAAATCCAGCTTGTATCTGAGTCTGAGCCAGTATATGATGAATAAGCCCGCGGAGCCCAAGAAGGAGAAGACCAGGGAGATCAGTCTTGACGGAAAGAGGGTCCTTGTGGCAGAGGATAATGACTTAAACTGGGAGATCGCGGAGGAGCTTCTGTCTGAGACAATGCTTAAGCTGGAGCGGGCAGAGAACGGAAAGGTTTGTGTGGAAAAATTTGACAGCTCCCCTGAGGGCTACTATGACGCGATCCTCATGGATATCCGGATGCCGGTGATGACGGGATATGAGGCGGCTTCAGCCATCCGGGCACTTGCCCGGGAGGATGCGGGCCTTCCCATCATCGCCATGACTGCGGACGCGTTTTCCGAGGATATCCAGCACTGTAAGGAATGCGGGATGAACGAACACATCGCGAAGCCCATTGATGTGGACAGGGTGCTTGAGATCTTAAAGAGCTACATAACGGATTGACATTTTGGGGCAAAGACATGGAAAGGAAGCGGGATCATGGAGATACAGGATATCTTGAGACAGGTTAAAGAGGGTTCTCTGTCTTTGGAGAGGGCAGAGCAGCTTCTGAATATGGGAAATTATGAGGAAATGGGCTATGCCAAATTGGACACCAGCCGCAAGGAGCGGACAGGCTTTGCCGAGGTGGTGTTCTGTTGCGGAAAGGCGGACAGCCATCTTGTGTCCATCTATGAACGGCTCTACGAAAAGGAAGGGGAGGTGCTGGGCACAAGGGCTTCCGCAGAGCAGTATGAGCTGATAAAGAAGAAGTTTCCTCAGATTGTTTATGACCCCATTTCCCGGGTTTTAAAGCTGGAGAAACAGGGAAAAGAGCGAAGGGGAAAGGTGGCGGTGTGCACGGCCGGGACAGCGGATATCCCGGTGGCCGAGGAGGCGGCCCAGACGGCGGAATTTTTTGGTACCCATGTGGAGCGCGTCTATGACGTGGGAGTCAGCGGCATTCACAGGCTTTTGTCCAGGGTGGATGTGATACAGAAGGCCAACTGTGTGGTGGCGGTGGCAGGCATGGAGGGGGCCCTGGCCAGTGTTATAGGGGGCCTGGTGAGCCGTCCGGTCATAGCGGTCCCCACCTCTGTGGGATATGGAGCGAATTTCCACGGCCTGTCAGCCCTTCTGACCATGATCAATTCCTGCGCCAACGGCATAGCGGTGGTAAATATTGACAATGGCTACGGTGCCGGGTATCTGGCGGCCCAGATGAACCGGCTTGCCCTGGGGGAGCGATAATGGAAGCGTACAGAGAAAAACGGGAACAGCTCCACCGGCTTATGAATCAATATACCAAAGGCAACGCGGCGGTGGCATTTTCCGGGGGAGCGGACTCCAGTCTTCTCTTGAAGCTGGCAGTGGCCCATGGGAAAGAGAATGGCAGCCAGGTTTTCGCGTTCACGGTCTGCGGGGAGCTGCATCCGGCGGCGGATCGGAGGATCGCGGGGGAGGTGGCCAGGGAGGCCGGAGCTATCCACCGGATTCTGGAGGTTCGTGAGCTGGAGCGGGGAGATATAAGGAACAACCCTGTGGACAGGTGTTATCAGTGTAAGAAGTATCTGTTTGAAAAGATCCGGGAGGCGGCTGGAGATATGGGGGCTTTTGTGGTTCTGGAGGGAACCAATACCGATGATCTATTACAGTACCGGCCCGGTCTTCGGGCTATTGAGGAGCTGGGGATAAAAAGTCCTCTGAAAGAGGCGGGTTTTACCAAGGCGGAGGTGCGGGCATTGGCCAAGGAACTGGGCATCTCTGTGGCGGACCGGCCATCTGCCCCCTGTCTGGCCACCAGGTTTCCCTACGGGGAGGAGCTGACAATGGAGAAGCTGAAGCGGGTGGAACAGGGGGAGGAGTATTTAAGATCCATAGGGGCCGGAAACCTGCGGCTGAGAGTCCACGGCGATATTGCCAGGATTGAGGCGGATGGAGATCAGATGGGGGCTTTGCTGGAGAGGAGAGCCGGGATCACGAAGTATTTGAAAGAACTGGGATATGGATATATCACCCTGGATTTGGAAGGGTTCCGGTCAGGAAGCATGGATCAGGACCTGGACAGGGGGAACGGATAGATTACAGGAAAGAGAGGACTTGAAGATGGATTCAGGAGATAAACTGTACCTGGAGTGCTATTCAGGAATCAGCGGGGACATGACAGTCGCGGCCCTTCTTGACCTTGGGGCTGATGAGAATGTTATGAGGGAGGCATTGGAGAGCCTTCCGGTTCAGGGATTTCAGATCGAGATTAAGAGAGTGACCAAGTCGGGGATCGACGCATGCGATTTTAATGTGGTCCTGGATGCGGAGCATGAGAACCATGATCATGACATGGAGTATCTTCATGGTCATGATCATGGCCATCACCATGACGGGGAAGAGTCCCATGGTCACAGCCATCGCCATGACGGGGAAGAGGCCCATGGCCACAGTCATCATCATGACGAGGAGGAGACTTGCGGCCATGGTCATCACCATGGCGGGGAAGAGTCCCATGGTCACGGCCATCACCACGGTCAGGAGGAAGCTTGCGGCCACAGCCATCATCACCATGATGGGGAAGAGGCTCACCAGGGGGTTCGCGAAGAGGGGTATGGTCATGACCATGTTCACAGCCATGACCACATTCACAGTCATGAGGATGGCCATGGCCACCCTCACCATCACGAACACCGGGGGATGGCGGAGATCCGGGAGATCATTGGCCAGGGAAAGATGACGGAGGGGGCCAGGACGCTGGCTCTTAAGATTTTCCAGATCCTGGCGGAGGCAGAGTCCAAAGCCCACAATGTGCCGGTGGATCAGGTACATTTTCATGAAGTGGGGGCAGTGGATTCGATTGTGGACATTGTGGCCGCCGCGGTGTGCCTTGATAACTTAGGGATCAGGGAAGTGGTGGTTCCCATGCTGTGCGAAGGGACAGGAACCATCCGGTGCCAACACGGAATCCTGCCTGTGCCTGTGCCCGCGGTGGCCAATATCATGAAGCTTCACAGGCTCCCGGTGAGGATCGTGGATGCGGAGGGGGAGTTTGTAACCCCCACCGGGGCGGCCATTGTGGCTGCCGTTAAAACCTCGGAGACCCTGCCCCGGGATTTTTCCGTGGAAAAGGTAGGCATCGGAGCCGGAAAGCGGAACTATGAGAGGCCGGGGATTCTCAGGGCCATGGTTATCCGGGATAAGTCTGAGGAGAGGGATACCATATTCAAACTGGAGACCAACATTGACGACTGCACCGGGGAGGCCCTGGGGTATGTCATGGGTCAGCTTTTTGAGGCCGGTGCCAGGGATGTACACTATATGCCTGTGTTTATGAAGAAAAACAGGCCGGCGTGGCAGTTAAATGTGATCTGCGGCCAGAAAGATATCCAGAAGCTGGAGCATATTATTTTCCGGGAAACCACAACCATCGGCATCCGCCGGGTGGAGATGGAGAGGACTGTCCTGGCCAGGGAGCAGAAGACAGTCAGGACACCTCTGGGGGAGGCCCAGGTGAAGGTGTGCCAGGCCAGAGGGGTCAAACGGTTTTATCCGGAGTACGACAGCATCGCCAAACTGGCGGGAAATAATCAGGTGCCCTTTTCATATGTGTATCAGATGGTGCAGAAACAGTGCATCGATGAACTGTGACCACCTGTATGATCAAGAGGCTGAGAAACCAGTGGCTTAAAATTTCATTAAAGAAAAAACTGGGGATCTACGCGGTCATGCTGTCCCTTGTGGTGGGACTGTCTGTTATATGTACGATTGTGGCCATGAATTTTGTGGTCAACAGTTTTAACACGATTCTGGAGGATAATTCCCGGTGCCATGATTTTCAGGAGGCCATGGAACTGGAGGCAAACGCGTTTGCCGGATATATGAGGGACAAAAGCGAGGAAAGGCGTCAGGAGTATGTGCTGGCCTGCGTCAGGACAGAGCGCTGCCTCCGTTCTCTTCCCTTTAATTACGAAGAGATTGGAAGCGAACGGTACGCCCGCACCTGGAATATCAAAAACGGATATGAAAACTACAGCCTTATGCGGGAGAATGTGCTGGAGATGGACAGCTGGGGGGAGGACTATATTACCACGCTTTACGATGTCTATGAGATGCAGGACTATCTTCAGTCCTACGCCAGACGCCTTGTCCAGGTCACCCTGAAGGAAGGCAATGGCAGCTATTTAAAAAAGCTGCCCAATATCTACAATATTAGATATGTGATCCTTATTTTTTCCGCCATGATGCTCGCGGTGATCATTGTGCTCACCAGAGTGCTGTCCAACACTCTGGTGCGTCCCCTGGTGCTTCTGGCTGACAGCAGCCGGAAAATCGCCAGGTATGATTTCAATGTGTCGGACTTGACCGTGGACAACAAGGACGAGATGGGAGATCTGGTAAAATCCTTTAACAAGATGAAGCATGCCACAGAAGGATATATCAACACCCTGAAAAAGAACAGCGAGATCGCGGAGCTTCTTTATAAGGAAGAGATGGAGAAGGTGGAGATGGAAAAACAGCTGGAGGAAGCCAGGCTGGAGCTCTTAAAAAACCAGATCAATCCCCATTTTCTGTTCAACACCTTGAATACCATCTCCGGCATGGCCAAGCTGGAGGAGGCCCAGACCACGGATCAGATGATCACCAGCTTGGGCAGCCTGTTTCGGTACAATCTCAAGATGTCGGAGCAGATCGTCATGTTGGAGAGGGAGCTTAAAGTGGTGGAGGATTACATGTTTATCCAGCAGATGCGTTTTGGAGGCAGGATCCTATACGAATCGAAGCTGGAGCTGGATCCCGGAAGGGTAATGGTCCCGGCCTTCACACTGCAGCCCCTGGTGGAGAACGCGATCATCCACGGCCTCGCGAAAAAGGAACAGGGCGGCAAGGTGTTTTTGCGGGCATGGCAGACAGAAGAATATGTGGTGATCTCTGTGGCTGATACAGGCCTTGGGATGGAGCAAAAGAGATATGAGGAGGTCTGCAGGGCCTTAAAAGAAAACAGGGATAGAGGCGGCAAAAGCTCCGGGGCCGGCATTGGGCTGGGCAACATCTACAGGCGAATCCACACCATGTACAAAAAGGGGCACATTAAAATATACAGTGTTCAGGGAAGAGGAACTGTGATCCAGATGTGGATTCCAAAGGGCACAGGCGAGAAGGAGGAAGAGACACATGTATCGGGTACTGATAGCTGATGACGAGATGATTGAGAGGACGATCTTGTACAGAACCATCCACAAAAACTTAAAAGACCGATGTGAGATCTTTCAGGCGGAAAACGGGAGAGAGGCTCTGGAGATCTACGAGAGGGAGAAAACCCAGATCGTGATCCTGGATATCGAGATGCCTGGGATCAACGGTATTGAGGCGGCGGAGAGGATACGGGAGAAGGACAGGGATACCAACATCATCTTCCTAACAGCATACGACGAGTTTTCTTACGCGAAAAAGGCCATCACGGTCCGGGCTCTGGACTATCTGCTCAAGCCCTATGAGGAAAAGGAGCTGATGCTTGTCCTGGAGGAGGCTATCCGTCTGACCGAGGAACACGAGAACCGTCTCAACAGAGTCCAGGATGCCGTAAGCCAGAGAACCCTGATGAAAGAAAAATCCCAGTGGCCGGAGGACCGGCCCGAGGAAGGAGAAGAGCCGGAGGAGCTGGGGAAAGCCCGCATGGGCAAGGTGACGGAAATGATCTTAAACTATATCCAGAAAAATTATATGTATGACATCTCCATGCAGGAGGTGGCCAGGGTCATGAACTACTCGGAGGCCTATTTCTGCAAGCTGTTCAAGCAGTGCTTCAGCAAGAACTTTACCTCCTACTTAACAGAATACAGGGTCGCGGAGGCCAAAAAGATGCTGGAGGAGCCCACGGTCAATGTAAAAGATGTGGGAAAATCTGTGGGATATATGGATTCCAACTACTTTGCCAGGGTGTTTAAGAGGATTACGGGACAGACCCCCACAGAATACAGAGCGGGGATCTTCCAGAGAAAACAGTGACAGTCCGGAATTCTACTTGTGCATAATTTGGAGGAAAAATGGGATTTTTATCACATATTTGTATGAAGTGAATAAACAAAAAACAATTTTTGGTTAAAAATGTCCTAGGTTTCACAAGAATTTACTATATTCACAATGCATTTTTTTATTTATAATAGAGTTAAAGTTAACTTGCGTTTTGGTTCGGTCATTTGACCCGGCCAGGGTGCGGACTTAAAAGAAAAGAGGAGGAGATGTAACATGAAAAAGAAACTCATCAGCACAGTCCTGTGCGCGGCTATGGTGGCAGGTTCTCTTACAGGATGCGGTCTGAAGACCCCAGATACCCCTACCACAGCGGCACCGGCGGAAACTCAGGCACCAGCGGAGGCTCCGGCAGAGACTCAGGCTCCGGCAGATAACGCGGGCAGCGAGGCAGCTGACAACACAGGCGGTACTTCTTCAGGCGCTTATGACACAGCCAATATGCCGGAGGTTACTTTGGTATACGCTGAAGTTAACCCGTTAGATACTATTGTAGGCCAGATGGCTACTGATTTCAAGACCAAAGCAGAGGAACTGTCAGACGGCAAGATTAAAATTGATGTTCAGGCCAGCGGTGTTCTCGGTTCTGAGAATGACGTTCTTGACACCATGCTGGGCGGCGGCGGAACCATTGATATGTCCCGTATCTCCGCGTTCGCTCTGACAAGCTACGGCGGAGCGAAGTCCATGCTTCTGTCTCTGCCATACACCTTTGTGAGCCGGGAACATTTCTGGAATTTCGCTACCAGCGACTTGGCGCAGGAATTCCTTCTGGAGTCCCAGGAGAACGGTTCTGGCGTAAGAGGTCTGTGGTATGGTGAGGAGGGCTTCCGTCATTTCTTCACAACAAAAGAGATTTCCGGTATTGAGGACTTAAAGGGTATGAAGCTGCGGGTGTCCAATGACCCGGTTATGAACGGTCTGGTAGAAGGACTTGGCGCTTCCCCCACAGTTGTATCTTTCAATGAGCTGTACTCTGCTTTGCAGACCGGTGTTGTAGACGGCGCTGAGCAGCCTATCGCGAATTATAAGTCCAACGCTTTCCCGGAGGTTGCCCCGACTATGATCCTTGACGGACATACCCTGGGCGCTGTACAGGTTATCATCACGGATGAGGCTTGGAATAAGCTGACCGCTGACCAGCAGGCTATCATCATGGAAGCCGGCACTTATGCTTCTCAGCAGAACAGAGCCAACTCTGAGAGCAAAGAGAACGAGGTTCTTGAGCAGTTAAAGAGCGAAGGTGTGAATATCGTTGAGGTAGCCGATGTTGCTCCATGGCAGGAAGCGACCAAGAAGGTTATTGAGGACAACACCAAGGGCAACGAGGAACTGTATCAGAAGCTTCTGGATCTGCAATAAGATTTAATGAGATAAAGTAATAACAGCGGGCACAGAGGAGTCATTGCCTCTGTGCCTTTTTTAGAAAGGCAGAGAAAGCTAAATAAGGAGGGGTTTCTATATGCCAGAAATTTTCAAAACTATTGATAAGATCAGACCAGCCTATGACTTTACATACAAGGTTTTCATGATTATCTGTAAGGTTCTTCTTATCGTGGATATCCTGATCACCAGTATGGCGGTTGCTGGCCGTTATGTTCCCTTTATTCCGGACCCGGCATGGAGTGAAGAGGTGGTTCTGACCTGTATGTCCTATATGGCAGTGCTGTCGGCGGCTCTCGCGATCCGCAGGAACGCTCACATCCGCATGACTTCTTTCGACGTGTATCTTCCTAAAAAAGTAGTGAAGTTTTTAGACCTTCTGGCCGATGTGGCGGTTCTGGCTCTGGCGCTCATCATGATCATCGTAGGCTGGCAGTATGCTTCCGGCCTTGGCGCGAAGGGAAGCTATGTAAGTATGCCGAATGTGTCCAGATTCTGGATGTATTTCCCCGTTCCTTTGGCTGGCGTTGCCATGCTGGTATTTGAGCTGGAGGCCATCTACGGACATATCAAAGGATTTTTTGTGAAGGAGGAGGAATAGTATGAGTGTAGATTCTATGGCAATTGCGATTTTACTGGGGAGTTTCTTCGTTATGGTATTTTTGCGGTTCCCCATCGCCTACGCGGTGGCTCTGTCCTCCGTATTCTGCCTTATGTCCCAGGGTCTTCCTCTGACCACTATTTGTCAGCAGATGGTAAAGGGTATCAGCTCCTTCAGTTTGATGGCGGTTCCTTTCTTTATCACCATGGGCTGTCTTATGGGTTCCGGCGGTATCTCAGAGAAATTGATCGCTCTCGCCAATTCCTGTGTGGGTTGGATGCGGGGCGGTATGGCTATGGTTAACATCGTGGCTTCTTATTTCTTCGGCGGTATCTCAGGCTCCGCATCCGCTGATACGGCGTCCCTGGGTTCCATCCTGATCCCTATGATGGTGGATCAGGGCTATGACGCGGATTTCTCCACAGCAGTAACCATTACCTCATCTTGTGAGGGACTTTTGGTTCCTCCAAGCCACAACATGGTTATCTACGCCACCACGGCAGGAGGCATCTCTGTAGGCAGCCTGTTTCTGGCAGGATATATTCCAGGCGCTCTTCTGGCTGCTTCTCTGATGATCGGTTCCTACATTATCTCCGTGAAGCGCAATTATCCAAAGGGAGAGAAATTCAGCATCGTCAATCTGCTGAAACAGTTGAGCGTATCCTTCTGGGCGCTGGCAGCCATCCTGATCGTGGTGTTCGGCGTGGTAGGTGGTCTGTTTACAGCTACTGAGTCCGCTGCCGTGGCGGTTCTCTATAGCTTATTTGTCAGCGTGTTTATCTACAAAGGTCTGGATTGGAAAGGTGTTTGGAGGGTTTTAGGAGATTGTGTGGACACCCTGTCCATCGTGCTGATCCTGATCGCTACCTCCAGTATTTTCGGATACTGCCTTACAAGGCTTCATGTGCCGGATCTGGCGGCTAACGCCATCACCGGTTTGACCAACAACCCGATCATCCTGGCTCTGATGCTGAACCTGATCCTTCTGGTTCTGGGCTGTATCATGGATATGGCTCCCATCATCCTGATCGCTACCCCTATCCTTCTTCCGATCGCTACCTCCATTGGACTGGATCCCATCCAGTTTGGTATCATGGTGATCTTAAACTGTGGTATCGGTCTTCTGACACCTCCTGTAGGAGCTGTGTTGTTCATCGGTTCCGCTGTGGCTAAGGTGCCGATGGAGAAGGTTGTAAAGGCAACTCTTCCATTCTATGTATGTATGATCATCACATTGCTGCTGATTACCTTCATCCCCGCGATCAGCATGTGGCTGCCCAGCGTTTTAAGCTGATAAGTCAGCGAAGGAAATACATATAAAATAAGAAATAAATGTCGGTGGGAATCTCCGAAAAGAGATTCTCACCTTTTTCGGCTTTTATGAAACAGGTTAATATGTGATCAGACAGGAGGGATTTTTGTGAGAACAGATCTGACGCTGCTGTTGGCCGCGGTGATAGCCCTGGGTCTGGCAGGTTGCGGAGCCTCTGGCCAGGGCGGACAGGAGGCCAATGTTCCGGAGTATGTATTTACTTACGCGGAGAATCAGGCGGAAGACTACCCTACGGCTCAAGGCGCTGTCAGGTTTGCCCAGTTGGTTTATGAGAGAACGGACGGAAAGATTGAGATCCAGGTCAACGCGGGGGGAAGCCTGGGGGATGAGAGGGGGATCATTAAGCAGATGCGTTTTGGCGGCATTGATTTTGCCAGAACTTCCCTGTCTTCTTTGGCGGATTTTATCCCCAAACTGAATGTGCTGCAGATGCCTTATCTGTATACGGATGCCAATCACATGTGGGAGATTCTGGAGGGGGACATTGGCGATGATTTCCTTAATTCCTTTGAGGGCTCTGGCCTGGTAGCCCTGTCCTGGTATGATGCCGGAGCGAGGAATTTTTACAGCACTAAAAAGCCTGTGGAGTGCCTGGAGGATATGAAAGGCATGAAGATACGGGTTCAGGAGTCCGAGGTTATGCAGCGGATGGTGCGGGCATTAGGAGGAATACCGGTTCCTCTTCCTTACGACGCAGTGTATTCGGCCCTGGAGACAGGGGAGATTGACGGGGCGGAGAACAACTGGCCATCTTATGATTCCGAGGGACATTACCAGGTAGCCTCCTATTACACAGTGGACGAGCACACCAGAGTACCAGAGCTGCAGTTGGTGTCAGAGGTTACATGGAATAAGCTTTCAGATGAGTACAAAAAGATTATAAAGGAGTGCGCTCAGGAGTCAGCGATCTATGAGAGGCAGCTGTGGGAGAAGAGGACCCGGGAATCGGAAAGTCGGGTCCGGGACAATGGCTGCCATGTGGTGGAGCTGAGTCCGGAGGAGAAGGCCAGGTTTCAGGAGGCCATGATCCCTATTTACGGCGAATTCTGCAGCGATTATATGGACATTATAGAGGCGATCATGGAAGCCGGCAGATAATGCCGGCTTTTTGGATTTATTAAAAAGATGATAAAATTACAAGGGATTGGAAATGTCATCTTGTATTTATTAAAAAACAGCAGTATAATACAGTTCGCAATATTGTTTATATTTTTTTTATAAATGAAAGGGGAAGTCTATGTATCTATTGTTTTTAGCAGTATGGCTGATCCTCAATGGCAAGGTGACACCGGAAATTCTCATCTTCGGCATTGTGATATCGGCAGTGCTGTTCTGGTTTACGTGCAGATATTTAGATTACAGCTTCCGCAAAGAGCTTTTGTTGTTCCATCTGGCTCCCCTGTTTATTAGGTATCTGTGGGTTCTGGTCAAGGAGATTGTAAAGGCCAATGTAAGCGTCTTAAAGATCATATTTTCTCCGGAACTGCAGCCGGAGCCGGGATTTGTGTATTTTGACACGGATTTCAGCACAGGGATGGCAAAGATGCTCCTTGCCAACTCCATCACCCTGACACCCGGGACGATTACGGTGTCAGTGGAGGGAGACCGGTTCTGTGTCCATTGTCTGGACCAGGAGCTGGCTGAGGGAGTCGAGGATTCGGTGTTTGTGGAATTGCTTAAGGAAATGGAGGCGGAAAAAGAAAAATGGAGCTGATACAGCAGGCCTACGAATTTCTGATGACAGCGGCAGTGGTGGTGCTGGCTGTGATGATCATCCTGAGTATCATCCGTTCCATCCTGGGACCGGGCATCTCAGACCGGATCATCGCGGTCAATATGATCGGAACCATGGTGATCATGGTCACTGCCATTTTTTCAGTGTGGCTTAATGAGAATTATCTGGTGGATGTGTGCCTGATCTACGCCATGATCAGCTTTCTGGGAGTGGTGGTGCTGTGCAAGGTGTACACTGGCGTGTATCTCCAGCGGAAGCACATGAAAGCGGATCTGGGAGCTATTGAGGACAACCTGAGCAAGCAGGGTGTGGAGATCCGCGAGGAAGAGGAGGTGAAGCCATGATAGGAGAGTGGTTTCGGTTTTTGATCGCCGCTGCCTGCATGGTGCTGGGGCTGGTATTCATGATATCAGCGGTTTTTGGAGTCAACCGGTTCCGCCACGCGCTGAACCGTATGCATGCGGCGGCCCTGGGGGATACTCTGGGGATTTTGTTTGTGATCCTGAGCCTGATCGTCATGAAAGGCTTTTCCATGGATTCCCTGAAGCTTTCCATAGTGATCCTGTTCTTTTGGATCGCCTCGCCGGTGTCCGGGCACATGATCAGCCGCCTGGAAGCCATGACAGACGAGCGGTTGGGAGAGATCTCCGTGTTGGAGAAGAACAACGGCATCCGGGTGATCATGGAGGACAGGGACAGCAAGATTCAGGATCTGGATGAGGAATGGAAAAAGGGAGGGAATGGCAGATGAGACTGTTTGAATGTATTCTTTTGCTGTGCCTGGTGGTGTGCGCGTTGTCAGTGGCCTTTACCAAAGATCTGCTGACCTCGATCATTATATTTATGTCTTACAGTCTGATCATGTGTCTGATCTGGATGATCCTCCAGTCTCCTGACCTGGCCATCACAGAGGCCGCGGTAGGCGCGGGAGTAACCAGTATCCTGTTCTTCCTGACATTGAAGAAGATCAGGGCCATCAGGAAGGAGGGGCAGGATGAGCAGGAGGAAGGATAATTATGAGACCAGCCGCTGGCTGAAATTTAAAAGATGGATGGACGGGGAGACAGACCCCTTAAGTGTGGGTATGGACCCCATAGAGGTGATACCGGAAGAGAAGATGAGGGAACGGCGGAAGGACTTTGCCAGAAGAAAGGCTTATGACGAGGAGCTGTCCCGGATCCGGGTCAGCAGCGCGGGCAAGACCGAGATCATGAAAGCCAGGGGTATCCGGTATTTTCAGAAATTTTACAAGATCATGTCCGTGATTTTGTGTCTTGGGATCATCCTGGTGCTTTTGTGGACAGTGGCCGCCCTGCCTGTGACAGGAGGTGCCGGCAATCCGGCCAACAACGAGGTGGCTGCCAGGTATATTGAGAAAGGCCTTCAGGAGACAGGAGCCGTGAACATTGTCACAGGCATGATCTTGGATTACCGGGCCTTTGACACCTTCGGCGAGTCCTGTGTATTGTTTATCGCCTCCTGCTGTGTTCTGGTGCTTCTGCGCCTGGACGCGGACAGTAAAAATGAGAGCATAAGGAAGATGATAGCGGAGAGCGATGACCGCCACTTTGAGCCCAAAGACGACATTATTCTCCAGAAATGCGCGTGCGTTCTGGTGCCGGTGATCATGATCTTTGGGATCTACATTGTACTTAACGGTCATCTGTCCCCTGGCGGCGGTTTTTCCGGCGGCGCGGTCCTGGGCTCCGGACTGATCCTGTACTTAAACGCTTATGGGTATGAGAAGATGAGCCGCCTGTTTACGGAAAAGGTGTACCGGCGCACCACTCTCTGCGCCCTGACCTTCTACTGTCTGGCCAAAAGCTACTCGTTCTTTACCGGGGCCAATCATTTGGAGAGCGGGATCCCTGTGGGGACTCCGGGGGCTATTTTGAGCAGCGGCCTCATCCTGCCCCTTAATATCTGCGTGGGGCTGGTGGTGGCCTGCACCATGTATGTGTTCTATACCCTGTTCCGGAAAGGGGGCATGTGAGATGATACAGCATCTGTTGCTGAATATAGAAGAGACAGCCGCCGTGATTTTGTTCGGCGTGGGATTTACCATACTTCTCCTTCACCGGAATCTGATAAAAAAGATCATGGGGATGAATATCATGGACACCGCGACTTATCTGTTCCTGGCCTCAAAAGGCTATATCACAGGCAGGGCGGTTCCTATCGTGGTGGACGGGGTCCAGGAGGTGGAGGCTTACATCAACCCGGTGCCCAGCGGCCTTGTGCTTACGGGAATCGTGGTCAGCGTCAGCACCACGGCGCTTATGCTGTCTCTGACCATCCGTCTTTACGAGAGATATCATTCTCTGGATCTTGACGAGATTCTGATCATGGCAAAGGAGGAGGAACAGACATGAGCTTTGTACAGAATTTCCCCTTTTTCTCCATCATCATTGCCATGTTTTCCGGCATTGTGTCTTCGGTGCTGGATGGGAAGAAGGCCAGAAACCTAAGTCTCGGGATGATTGCCGTCACCACGGCCCTGTCCGCGGGCACATTGATCTTCTGTCTGGGAACAGGAGAGAGCTACACCTTCATGATGGGACATTTTCCGGCGCCGTGGGGCAATGAGATCCGGGCGGGAATCCTGGAGGGAGTGACTGCCGTGTTTTTCGGGGTAGTCATGTTCCTGGCAGTCATAGGCGGCCTGAAGCACACCGCGGAGGATGTGGAGGAGAAAAAATTAAACCTGTTTTATATCATGATCGACTTAATGTTAAGCTCCCTTCTGGCATTGGTGTACACCAATGACCTGTTTACGGCGTATGTGTTTGTGGAGATCAACACCATCGCGGGATGCGGCCTGATCATGATCCGTCAGAAGGGACGCAGCATGTCCGCGGCCATCCGCTATATGATCATGAGCCAGTTGGGCTCTGGTCTGTTTCTCATCGGCCTCAGTCTACTCTATGACGTTACCGGCCATCTGCTTATGAGCCCGGCCAAGGAGTCGGTGAACATGCTGGTGGCGGCGGGAAGCTACCGGATCCCCATGCTGGTGATCATGGCGGTTATCGGCGTAGGCCTGGCCATCAAAAGCGGATTGTATCCATTCCACTACTGGATTCCCGATACTTACGGGTACGCCACCCCCACGGCCAGCGCGGTTCTTTCCGGTTTGGTGTCCAAGGGGTATATCTTTCTGCTCATAAAGATTTTTTACAGGGTTCTGGGATATGAGAACCTGGTGTCCAGCCAAATGGCAAATGTGCTGTACGTGTTCGGCATCACCGGGATGGTCATGGGATCGGTCCACGCCATCTATGAGACAGATACCAGAAGGATGACAGCCTACTCCTCTGTGGCCCAGATCGGATATATTTTTATGGGCATTGGCCTTGGCACCTCCCACGGCATGGTGGCTGCCATATTCCATATCTTTACCCACTCTGCCACAAAAGCCCTTCTGTTCATCAGCGCGGTGGGGCTTTATGAGGTGTCCGGGGACAAGAAAGACTATATAAGCCTGAGAGGGGCCGGCTATCGGAATCCTCTGGCAGGGATCGGCTTTACCGTAGGTGCCCTGTCCATGGTGGGCTTTCCCATGCTGTCGGGATTTATCTCAAAGCTCTTATTTGCCACGTCGGCTCTTGAGAGTCCCCACAAGATGCTGCCCACCTTGATCGTGCTGGCTGTCAGCACTACCTTGAACGCAGTCTATTTCCTGCGGCTTGTGATCACCTTGTACTCCAGGCGCAGGCCTGGAGACGCCCCTGTACCAGAGACCGCTCCCCGGGGCTCCTGGCAGTTAAAGCTGGCGATCCTGTGCTTTATAGGAGTGAACCTGGTGCTGGGCCTGGCATCTCAGCCTATTGTGCGGGCCATTACAGACGGCCTGGCCGTGTTCGGATAAATAGCGGAAAATATTAGGAGAGAACGATTATGGAAGGAAATATGATGTTGCTGTTTCCCGTGGTCTGTCCCATCGCGGCAGGGATCGGGGTGCTGGCGGGCAAGGTGTTTCGGAAAAACCGGAAATATCTGGTGGGTCTGTCCGCGGCGGTCCTTGTGCTGGAGCTTGTCCTCACTGTGGGGGCTCTCTTGTCAGGCGGGAGTTCTTTGACCATGCTGAGAGTGACCGAACAGATTACCCTGGAGCTGGGCGCGGATGAGGTGGGCCGTCTGTTCGCGGCTCTCACGGCAGCGGTGTGGCTGCTGGTGGGCATCTATTCTGTGGCTTACATGTCCCACGAGGAGGAGGAGCACCGGTTTTTTGGGTACTATCTGATCGTGGTGGGAGTGTTGATGGGGCTGAATTTTTCAGCAAATCTGATTACATTGTATGTATTTTATGAGCTTATGACCCTGACTTCCCTGCCCTTAGTGCTCCACGAGCGGAGCAGGGAAGCCGTGCGGGCAGGTCTCAAATACCTGTTTTACTCAGTGGCAGGCGCGTTCCTGGCGCTGTTTGGGATCTTCTTTCTGGCGGGAGTGTCAACAAGCCTGACCTTCACCCCGGGAGGTGTGTTAAGCGACGGGGCTCTGGCAGGCAAAGAAGGGCTTTTGCTGGTGTCCGCCTTCTGCATGGTTGTGGGATTCGGCACCAAAGCGGGGATGTTCCCTCTTCACGGGTGGCTTCCCACGGCCCACCCCGTGGCCCCGGCCTCTGCCAGCGCGGTGCTGTCAGGCCTGATCACCAAGGCGGGAGTTCTGGCCATCATCCGGGTGGTATATTATATCATCGGGCCGGACCGTCTTCGGGGCACATGGGTTCAGGACGCGTGGATCTGTTTGACCCTTCTCACCGTGTTCATGGGTTCCATGCTGGCTTATAAAGAGCCTGTGATGAAGAAACGTCTGGCTTACTCCACGGTCAGCCAGGTCAGCTATGTGCTGTTCGGTTTAAGCCTTCTGAATCAGACCGCCTTTGTGGGAGCCCTCTCCCATGTGGTGTTCCACTCTGTGATCAAGCACGCCCTGTTTTTGACGGCAGGAGCCATCATCGTGACCACAGGCTGGACCCGGGTGGACCAGATGAGAGGTCTGGGGAAGGTGATGCCCAAAACCCTGGTCTGCTATACCATAGCGGCCCTGGCCCTGGTGGGAATTCCGCCTGCGAGCGGATTTGTGAGCAAGTGGTATCTGGCTTTGGGAGCTCTTTCCTCAGGCGCCGGAGTGTGGTCCTGGGTGGGACCGGCGGTGCTGTTGGTCAGCGCGCTTTTGACAGCAGGATATCTGCTGCCTCTGACGATCCGGGGTTTTTTCCCGGGACATGACTTTAAGGGGGAGGAGATCCAAAAGAGAAACCTGGCGGGAAAGGAGCCGTCTCTGTGGATGCTGGCACCCATCGGGATTCTGGCCGGGGCCGCTCTTCTCTTTGGGTGTTTCCCGGAAGGTCTGATATCCATGCTGCGGTCCATAGCAGCGGTTGTGCTTTGATGGAGGGATAAATATGAGCGAGATCATACTGGCTCTTCCGGTGTTTTTTCCCATCCTAAGCGGGGTGGCGATGCTGCTTCGGGGTTTGGGAAAAGAGGAATGGAGCCGGAAAAGAGAGCTTTTCATCGAAAGTCTGGTGACGGCAAACAGCCTTCTGGTGGCAATGGCCATCGCGGGAGGTGTGGACGGAGACAGGCGTCTTGTGCTGTTTCGGCTGTACTCTGAGCTGACCATCATGTTCAAGCTGGACCGTATGGGAAGCGTGTTTGCCGGGCTGGTGGCTTTTTTGTGGCCCCTGGCCACATTATACGCGTTTGAATATATGAAACATGAGGAGCGGAAAAGTACCTTTTTCGCCTTTTATACCATAACTTACGGCATTACCATGGGCATTGCCCTGGCAGGCAACCTTGTAACCTTGTATCTGTTTTATGAGATGCTGACCCTGGTTACCCTGCCCCTTGTGCTGTTTCCTCTCACCACCGAGGCGGTGCGGGCAGGCCGGACCTATCTGTATTATTCCATAGGCGGCGCGGCCTTTGCCTTTGTGGGCCTGGTGTTTGTGCTGGGATTTTCGGCAGTGGGGACAACGGAGTTTGTGGCAGGAGGGATGCTGAACCTTGTGAGGGCAGGGGAGAGGAAGGATATTTTGTTGATCGCCTACGTGCTGGCCTTTTTCGGCTTTGGCGTGAAAGCGGCTCTGTTTCCCTGCTACCGGTGGCTGCCGAAAGCCGCTGTCGCGCCGACCCCTGTGACAGCCCTGCTCCACGCGGTGGCAGTGGTAAAGTCAGGCGCTTTCGCTATTTTGCGGCTCACCTATTTCAGCTTCGGCACCCAGTTTTTAAGGGGAACCTGGGCCCAGTGGGTAGTAATGGCGGCGGCTCTGGTGACCATCGGGTTCGGGTCCACCATGGCGGTTAAGGAGGTTCATTGGAAACGGAGGCTTGCTTATTCTACGGTGAGCAACCTGTCCTACATCCTTTTTGGGGCAACTCTCATGACTCCTTTTGGGCTGGCGGCGGCCTTAAGCCACCTGGTGATCCACGCCTTTATGAAGATCTGCGCTTTCTTCTGCGCGGGAGCGGTGATGCATCAGTCTGGAAAGACCTATATCTATGAGCTTGACGGCATGGGGAAGAAGATGCCCATAACCTTTGGCTGCCTTCTGGTGTCCAGCCTGTCCCTTATGGGGATCCCGCTGTTCGCCGGATTTATCAGCAAATGGAATTTAGCCCAGGCGGCCTTTGACAGCAACGCTTCTCTGGCGTATACAGGGGTGGTGGTGATCCTGTACTCAGCTCTTATGACCGGGATCTACATGATGACTGTCATGGTCAGGGCTTATTTCCCAAGTCTTGGAGGGCTTATGGTGGAGGCGGCTGAAAATGCCGGCGGGCCCCATCGGGATCAGACCGAGGCAGAAAGCCCGGGGTCGTCCGCGGAGAAAAAGCCCAGGGCCAGGAAAGGAAAGAAGGCGGCCCACAAGGTGACGGATCCAAGCTGGAAGATGACAGTGCCTCTTGTGATTTTCGCGGCAGCCATTCTCCTCATTGGACTTCACCCGGCACCGCTCATGAGGCTTTTGACCATGATTGGAGGTGAGGCAGGATGAGAGAAGCGATGGAACTGATGATCCCCGGCATCTGCGGCATGGGGATGGGCTTTAAGCTGGATGGATTCCGGCTGGTGTACACTGTGATCGCGGTATTGATGTGGGGGGTCAGCGGCGCGTTTTCCAAACAGTATATGGCCCACTATGAGAAGAAGTCCAGATATTATTGGTTTTTCTGGGCCACCTTCGCGGCCACGGTGGGTGTGTTTTTGTCGGCGGATCTGTATACAACCTTTATCTTTTTTGAGATCATGTCCTTTACCTCCTATGTGTGGGTGGCTTTTGACGAGAAGGAGGAGAGCTTAAGGGCAGGCCAGACCTATCTGGCAGTGGCCGTTATGGGAGGCATGGTGATGCTTATGGGGCTGTTTTTGCTCCGAGATGTCCTTGGAACCCTGGATATGGATCAGATCGGTGTTGAGGCCGGGCGGGTCCTGGCCGGGGAGGCGACTCTGTCAGGCGGGGCTGTCATCCATGTGGCCGGCGGTTTTGCCTCCGCCAAGGCACAGCTCTACACAGCCGGACTTCTGATGCTCTTCGGCTTTGGAGCCAAGGCCGGATGTTTTCCTTTGCACATCTGGCTCCCCAAAGCCCATCCCGTGGCTCCGGCTCCGGCCAGTGCCCTGCTGTCGGGAATTCTCACCAAAGCGGGGGTTTTTGGAATCATTATTTTGTCCTGCGTTATGTTCGCGGGTGACGGGAACTGGGGACTGCTCATAGCCATCCTGGGCCTTGTGACCATGTTTTTAGGAGCCCTTTTGGCGGTATTTTCCGTGAACCTGAAACGGACCCTGGCCTGTTCCTCTGTGTCCCAGATCGGATTTATCATGACAGGCATTGGCATGTCCTGCCTTTTGTCCTGGGCAGGGGAGGGCAACCTTCTGGCGGTGAGAGGGGCGTTTCTCCACATGGTGAATCACTCTCTTATTAAGCTGGTGCTGTTTCTGTGCGCGGGAGCCGTGTTTATGAACCTCCACCAGCTGGAACTCAACGATATACGGGGATTCGGACGGAAGAAACCAGCCCTGTGCTTCTGTTTCGCGATGGGAGCCCTGGGAATCGGAGGCATCCCCCTGTGGAACGGCTATGTCAGCAAGACCTTGCTCCATGAGAGCATTGTGGAGTACGGGAAGCTTTTGGAGGAAGGAAGGATTTTGGCGGAAGGTGCCGCGGGCGCCAGTCCGGCTCTGCTTGATACCATGATCAGCCATGATTTCTGGAAAGGCGCGGAGTGGGTATTTTTGTTTACCGGAGGTATGACGGTGGCTTACATGCTGAAGCTGTTTGTGGCTCTGTTTGTGGACCGGCATCCAAAGAGGCAGGCCGAGTTCGACCAGATGTCCTCCCGGTATATGACCCCCTTAAGCCGGGCCGTTCTGGTGGGGGCGGCCGCGATCCTGCCGGTGCTGGGCATGGTGCCTTATATGACCATGAACCGGATCGGGGACATGGGGCAGGAGTTTTTTGGAGGCAGCGGCCATGTCCATGAAGTCAGCTATTTCTCCTTTGCCAACTTAAAAGGCGGCCTGATCTCCATAGGGATCGGGGTGTTATTGTACGCGGGGGTCGTCCGGACTCTTTTGATGGAGCCGGAAGCAGGCCAGATGTCAGAGGGAAAAGAGGGCAGGGGCAGACGCAGACGCTATGTGGACCGCTGGCCCGCGTGGCTTGACCTTGAAAACCTGATCTACCGTCCCCTCCTTCAGGCAGTGCTCCCGGCAGTGTTTACCATTGTGTGCAGAGTCATGGATCATCTCACTGATGATATTGTGGCGCTGGCCCGAAAGACCCTGTGCCGCCAGCTTCCGGAGCCCAAATCTCATCCCGAAGGCAACTGGCTGGCCCATGTCCTGGGCAGCTTCGCGGACAGGTGGGCCAGGATGAGAAAACGTCTGTTTGGGGAAAAGGATTCGGGCAGGGTGCGGGTATCCGCGGTACACCATCTGATTGAGAAAGAAAAGCGGTTTAAGCACATCGGAAACCTGGTGGAACAGAGCTTTTCTTTCGGCCTGATGCTGTTTTGTATTGGTTTGTGTGTAACTTTGGGGTATCTCCTGTTTGTGTATTACGGCGGTGTACTGCTGTTTTAAAAACGGGTATCGGCAGAGGACAGGCGGCTTGTCTTCTGCCGTTTTTGTCTGTGAGCCTTCGGGCGCTTGGCATACCTGATTTCAGACGCCTGCGGCGATGGACTTTCAAGGTAAACCTTCATGCGCCCGGCAGCGGATGCGCCACCGCACACGAAAGTATGTGGCGGGCGCGTTTGGTATCCCTGAATTCAGATCGCCTGCGGCGATGGACTTTCAAGGTAAAAGGTATGGATGGAACGGAAAAAACATAGTACAATGAAAGACACAGAGCGGAAAGGAAGGACAAACCCATGATAAATGAAACCTACAAAAAGATGCTTCAGGGCAAATCCATTATACGGGAACTGAGCGAGTACGCCTCGGCCAGGGGCCAGGAGATCGGCTATGACAATGTGTTTGACTACAGTTTAGGTAATCCCAGTGTGCCCTGTCCCCAGGCTTACACGGACGCTATGGCGGAGCTTCTTAAGACCGGGGATCCCATGGACATCCACGGCTACAGCCCGTCCCTGGGGATTGAGAGCGTGAGGAAGGCAGTGGCTGACAGCTTAAACCAGCGGTTCGGCATGGATTATGAGGCAAAGCACATTTTTATGGCCTCCGGTGCCGCGGGGGCTCTGGCCCACGCTTTCCGGTGTGTCACCAGCCCGGGAGATGAGATCCTCACCTTTGCCCCCTATTTTCCGGAGTACGGCCCTTATGTGAATCTGTCCGGAGCGGTCCTTAGGGTGGTGCCTGCCAGCACAGAGGATTTTCAGGTGAATTTTCAGGCCCTGGAACAGGTGATGAACGAAAAGGTCATGGCGGTGCTGATCAACACTCCCAACAACCCGTCAGGTATCGTCTACAGCACAGAGACCATAGAAAAGCTGGCGGATTTTCTTGAGACAAAACAGAAGGAGTACGGACACGACATCTTCCTTATCAGCGATGAGCCTTACAGGGAGATCGTGTTTAAGGGCGCGGACAGCCCTTATGTGTCCAGGTTCTATGACAACTCCATCTCCTGTTACTCTTACTCCAAGAGCTTAAGCCTGCCGGGAGAGCGGATCGGATATGTGGCCGTAAACCCCAGATGTACGGACGGGGATGTGCTGGCTGTGATGTGCGGCCAGATCAGCCGGGGGATCGGACACAACTGCCCCCCTTCCAGCGTGCAGCTGGCAGTGTCCAAGGTTCTTGGCCAGACCAGCGACTTGTCGGTGTATGAGACCAACATGAACCTGCTCTATGACGCACTGGTGAGGCTGGGCTTTCAGGTGGTGAAGCCGGGGGGGACCTTCTATATCTTCCCCAAAGCCCTGGAGGATTCTGCCGGCGCTTTCTGCGTGAAGGCGAAAAAATACGACCTGATCCTGGTTCCTTCGGATAACTTCGGTGTGCCCGGATATTTCCGCATGGCTTACTGCATTGACACGGAGAAGGTGAAGAGATCCATCCCTGTGCTGGAGAGATTTGTGAAAGAGGAGTATCCGGACAGGTAACCATAATCTTTTGGGAGGGAGAAATACACTTATGAGAAAGCACCATATAGCGGCTGTGGCCGCGGCCGCGGTTCTGGCGGCAGCGGGTATCCCGACGCTGACAGCCAGGGCCTCCACAAGCCTGAACCATCTGTGGATGAAACAGGATATATCCCAGGGCCGGGAGTCAGAGGAGCAGATCTACGTCAGAAAGCCAAAATCCCCGGACAAGGTGACCCTGTCCTTCGCAGGAGATATCAGCTTCGCGGAGGGTTACGCCAACATGGTATACTATCACAGCAATGGGGATGATATCACCAGATGCATTGCCCCGGAGGTCATCGCCCGCATGGATGCCGCGGATATCATGATGATCAACAACGAGTTTACCTACAGCACCAGGGGAACTCCTCTTTCCGGAAAGACCTTTACCTTCCGGGCAAAGACGGAGACAGCGGCCAACCTGTCCATATTGTCTGCGGACATTGTGTCCCTGGCAAATAATCATGTCTACGATTACGGAGAGACAGCGCTTTTAGACACCATGGATACCCTGAAGGAGAACAAGATCCCATATGTGGGGGCGGGGCGGAATCTGGAGGAGGCGAAAGAGATCGTCTATTTTCAGGCAGGGGATCTGAAAATAGCCTATGTCAGCGCTACCCAGGTGGAAAGATCCTATGTGTACACCAAAGAAGCCACAGCCACAACCCCGGGAGTATTGAGGACTTACGATCCAGGGGTATTTTTGGAAGTCATTAAGAAGGCAAAGGCCAGCAGCGACTTTGTGGTGGTCTATGTCCACTGGGGGACCGAGGGGGTCAGCCGGTTTGAGGCGGACCAGCAGAGCCTGGGGCACCAGTATATTGACGCTGGGGCGGACCTGGTCATCGGCGACCACCCCCACTGTCTCCAGGGGATCGAGTACTATAAAGGGGTTCCTATTTTCTACAGCCTGGGCAACTTCTGGTTCAACAGCAAGACCAGGGACACAGGCCTTGTGGAGGCGGATATCTCAAAGGATGGGATCCTGGAATTCCGGTTCGTGCCCTGTCTTCAATCGGGATGCCGGACCACCCTGGTGACAGACGGGGCAAAGCGGCAGCAGATGTTCCAGTTTCTCCAGAGCGTCTCCGCGAACGCGGTCATTGACGAGAATGGGGTCATCCAGGAGAAAAAGTAACAAAGTAAACCTACATGCGCCCGGCTGCGGATGCGCCACCACCCATGAAAGTCTGGCGGGCGCGTTTGGCATACCTGAATTCATGCC
>CAJUSJ010000011.1 GCA_910588865.1 uncultured Lachnospiraceae bacterium | reverse complement strand
GTAGCGGAAAGACCGACCAAGACCATGCGTTCCAAGAAAAGACAGTATATCCCGATATTGATCTGAGAGATGAATTGTTTGGGGCCAGTGTTACACATAATCATTCAGTTGGATCGTTAAATGAATATTCGTTTAGTAAGAGGGATATCAGTCTTTTTATGGAATATAGTTTAGAAGTACTGCGAGGGATTGATGAGCTGTATGTCTATGAGCTGACAAGAAATTGACGAACATCTATCAATTTTCGAACTGACAGAATATGATGGAAGGCATGAGGATGTTATCAGTGAGGCTGTAATGCGGGGAATAGGATACAGGAGATAGAGACGATGAGTGTAATTTTGACCACAGAAGAAAAATCGAGAAGAAAAGCAATCTGGGATAAGATGACAAAAGAAGAATGTCAAGACGCAGAGAACAGAAAAGATGAAATTAGCCGCTGGTATAGAGAAAAAGAGGACGCTGTATATAAACGATTGGCACAGGAAGGAAAGCTGAAGGGCGGATTAGATGGCTATTATCCGGAAATTATTGAATTGAATGGGGAGTATAAGCAACGTCTGCGCAATCTGCTTGAATCTTTGTTTGGGGAAGAGAACGAATAAGGTACATGTTTGAGAGAGAAATTATGACATGTCATATAGTATTCCACTATTGAAGTCCCAAAATTTGAAATATATTATAATACTTGTCTATATACAGGCAGGTATTTTTTATTTGTGTAGAAGGAAGTGACGAAATGAAAAAATTTTCAGATTTGATTGAGAAATCCAAATCGGAGGAAAAACCGGATAACGTCATGAAGGGTCGGTTTAAGATTATGAAATCCGATGATGAGAAGATGCTTGCCTTTGGCTGGGCGAGTGTTTCTATGCGTATAGATGGAGAGCTAATTGAGGACTGGCAGGGCGACATTATTGAACCGGAAGAGATTGCGGATTTGCTCTGCCTGTGTTAGAATGTAGGCAGAGCAAAGATTTCTTAAGGCCTTGTCTATGGTGGTCAGGGTGTTTGGCGGCGGAAGCCGCGTCTTGGAAGATTCCTGTTTTCTATTTAGAGATCCTATGCTTTTTATCCAGTAATAAAACAATATTTAGTTGAGATATACCTTGGGAATGGGGTATAATGATGTAAACAACGTATGTCCTTTCCCCATGGCCAGGGTGTATCTTGCGGAAAGGAAAAGGACAAAGGAAATGATCATCTCACCGAAATACGATGACATGATGAAGGAGCTGTTTCACAATGAAACGGTGCTGAGGTATTTTTTAAGTGACATCTTGAGGGTCCGTCTGGATAGGATCCAGAATTTGCGGATAAGGCCCCCCTTTTGGAGAAAGCGGGGAAGGAAGGAGAAGCAGGGGATCCTGGATGTAGTGGCGGAGTTCGGTGACGACACGAAGGTGAACGTGGAGCTGCAGGTAAAGATTGTGAGAAACTGGGACAAAAGGCAGCTGTTTTACCTGGCGAAGATGTACACGGAGGAGCTGATCAAAGGGGAGGATTATTCCCGCCTGAAGAGATGCGTGGGGATCAGCCTTCTGGATTTTAATCTAAGCGACCGACCCAAATACCACACCGTATACCGCCTGAGAGACGAGGAGGGCAACGAGTTCACGGACGCGCTGGAGATACATGTGTTGGAGTTGGGTAAACCGCTGACAGGGAAAGAGAAGGCGGATGAGTGGATCCAATTTTTTAACGTGGAGACAGAGGAGGATTTGAGGATGATAAAGGCGAAGACGAAAAACCCTGGGATTTTGGAGGCCATAAGAGAGCTGAGGAGGCTGAGCCTGGATTCCCCCATAAAGTGGAGGTATGACGCGTACATGAAAAGAAAGCGGGATGAGAAGGCCAGGGAGGCGTATGTGTGGGAAGAAGGGGAAGCGAGAGGCGAGAACTATAAACTGGTCAGTATGGTATGCCGGAAACTGAGGAAAGGGAAAGAACCGGAGAGGATCGCGGAGGAGCTGGAGGAGGAAGTGGAGTTGATCCAGAGGATATGCCAGGCGGCAAAAGAATTTGGGCCCGAGTATGAGGAGGAGAAGGTTTTTAACGCATATATGGGGCAATGATAGTTAAAAACAACAGGAGCCGGTTCTGGGGGAGGGTGCCGCGATGAATGGATCAATTTTGCCGCGGCCCCCCCAGGCTGGCTTTTAAGGTTATGCTTCTTTGGAATTCTGGTCAGGGTTTTCTGGCTCATCTTCTTTCCGGACAGGCTCTTGCGTCGTCAATACCCCGGCTTTTTTCTCTTTCTTTCTCCTCCGTTTTTTGAGGATCTCCTTAACAGGATCACAACCACCGCCACAATGGCCCCAAAGGGAACCCAGACAGGAATCAGCACCACAAGGGCGATGAAGAGGTCGGTGGCAAATTCTGCCATATTGCTTACATTCCGGATAAATCCTTTCTGGATCCTCTGCCATACGCTTTCCGGCGCGGTGGGAGTGAAGTCCACAGGCAGCACCTCTTCAATACTGATGTCAATGGTGCTGTATTCCACCTGATTGTCGAAAAGCCTCAGACGGGATTCCATGGACTCCAGCTCATAGCGGATCTCGGAGAGACGCTCTTCCAAGGCAATGACAGCCTCCAAGGTGTCGGCCTTCTCAAGCAGTGCCCAGATGCGGTCCTGTTCTACGGTGAGGGTCTTCTTGCGGCTTTCAAGATCGCTGTACTGCAAAGTGACATCCTGGATGGATTCTGATTTGCGGGTCACATTGCCGCTGCCCTCAACCAGGTCGATGAACTGGTCTAGCTTGTCGCTGGGGATTCTGGCGGTTAAGTAGGCATACCGGGTGCTGTAGCTTGCGCGGTTGCCGGAAATATCCGACTGCTCTATGTATCCGGACAGCTCTGTCACTTTCTTCTGAACCTGGTCGATGAGCTGGTCAAAGGCATCGGTTTCCACGGACATGGACACGTTGCGGATAAGCTTCCGGCTAACGGCCGCCGCCTGATTCACGGCTGAATTGTCCTCAAGACCGCTGCTGGTGTTTACCGTTGTCTCATAATCAGCCCCATAATCATCATAAAATCCTTCCTCCATGGGAACGGGAGCCATGGCCGCTATGTTGTCGTACCCCATGTCATAGTCAACCCCAGAGGCCATAGCCGCCTCGGTCTCGGCGGCGACCATGTTGGAAGCAGAGTAGATGCCCCCGCCTCCGCATCCTCCAAGGGAAAGGGACAGGATAAGGAAGCCCGGAACTGCTTTTGATACAAAGAAACGGTGTTTTTTCATAAAGATCCTCCTCCCGATAATTAGGTAATTTCAGGGTATCATATATGACAGGGATAAGCAAGGGAAGTAAGGAAAGCTTCATAAATTCGAGAAGAAAATTAAGACTCCCGCTGGTAAAGAAGAGGAATCTGTTATATAATACATGATACAGCACTGCTGTTAAGGATTTAAGGCACTAAAATAATATAAGGAGACGCATATGCTTACATTAGAGAATCTGTCATTCGGCGTACAGGAAGAGAGGAAAGAGAAAGAGATTATCCACAACTTGGACCTGACCGTCGGCGACCATAAATTTGTGGTGATCACAGGCCCCAACGGCGGCGGAAAGTCCACCTTGGCCAAGCTGATCGCCGGGATCGAGAGGCCATCCGGCGGAAAGATTTTGTTGGATGGGGAGGATATCACGGAAAAGAATATTACAGAGAGAGCCAACCTAGGCATCAGCTACGCTTTTCAGCAGCCAGTGCGCTTTAAGGGAGTCCAGGTGCTGGATCTGATTCGTCTGGCAGCTAAGAAGAAGCTGACAGCGGCAGATGCCTGTGTGTATTTGTCCGAGGTGGGGCTGTGTGCAAAGGACTATATCAACAGAGAGGTCAATGCCAGCCTGTCCGGAGGAGAATTAAAGAGGATTGAGATCGCCACAGTGCTGGCCAGGGGAACCGGGCTCTCGGTATTTGACGAGCCGGAGGCAGGGATTGATTTGTGGAGCTTCCAAAACCTGATCTCTGTGTTTGAGCGGATGCGGGAGTCCACCAATGGCTCTATCCTGATCATCTCTCACCAGGAGCGGATCTTAAATATCGCGGATGAGATCGTGGTCATAACAGACGGAAGAATTACGGCCCAGGGGCCAAAGGCGGACATCCTGCCGGGACTTTTGGGGACAGCTTCCGCCGTGGATGCCTGCGGCAGGTTTTATAAGGGAGGGAGATAAGATGGCAGAGATCAAGAATATGGATTCCATTCAGATGAGGCTTTTGGAGGAGGTGGCGGACCTCCACCAGGTTCCCGCGGGAGCGTACAATATCCGGGCAAACGGGCAGATGGCCGGACGGGTGAATTCCGCCAACATTGAGATCATTTCCAAGGAAGAGGGAGAGCAGGGGATTGATATTCACATCAAGGCAGGGACAAAGCGTGAGAGCGTGCATATCCCGGTGGTACTCAGCCAAAGCGGCCTGACGGAGATGGTGTACAATGATTTTTATATAGGAGATGACGCGGACGTGGTCATCGTGGCGGGGTGCGGCATCCACAACGGTGGAGACAAGGATTCCAAGCATGACGGGATCCACCGGTTTTTTGTGGGGAAAAACGCGAAAGTGAAGTATGTGGAGAAGCATTACGGCTCCGGTGACGGCAAAGGCCAGAGGATCATGAACCCGGGGACAGAAGTGACCATGAAAGAGAACAGCTACATGGAGATGGAGATGGTGCAGATCAAGGGGGTGGATTCCACAAGGAGAACCACAAAGGCGGATCTGGCGGCAGGCGCGAAGTTGATTATCCGGGAACGTCTTCTGACTCATGGGAACCAGTTCGCGGAGAGCAGCTTTGTGGTGAACTTAAACGGGGAGGATTCCAGCGCCAACGTGATTTCCCGGTCCGTGGCCAAGGAGGATTCCACCCAGATCTTCAACGCGGAGATCAACGGCAATGCCAAGTGCGCGGGTCATTCCGAGTGCGACGCCATTATCATGGATAACGCAAAGATCAGCGCCATCCCCAAGATCACGGCCAACAACACAGACGCTGCCCTGATCCATGAGGCGGCCATCGGAAAGATCGCGGGGGAGCAGATCATCAAGCTCATGACCCTGGGCCTTACGGAAGAGGAGGCGGAAGCCCAGATCGTCAATGGATTCCTGAAGTAATCTGGTGATAACACCTCCGGAGCAGGCATAGAGTAGTTGTAAAACCTGATTTCGGAGAAATTTTTATGGAAAACCAGAAGATGGAAAATATGCTGAATCTGGCCCTGGGCGCGTCCGCGGAAGAACTGGAGCGCTCAGAGTCCCTGGCTGTGGGGTATAACGCGGACGAGAAGACCTGGGAGGTGATCGTCAAGCATTCCCGGCCTTTGGAGGGCCTTGAGGAGCTTGGGATAAAGCAGAATCAGCTGCTGAATCAGTATTCCATCCTCACAGTGCCCCAGTCCAATCTCCAGACGGTGGCCAACCTTCCCCAGGTAGAATATATAGAAAAACCAAAGAGGCTGTACTTTGCCATTGACCGGGCAAAGGCAGCCTCTTGTATTACCTATGTGCAGGTGTCTGAGAGCAGCTACGCGCCCTACCTTACGGGGCGGGGCTGCCTGGTGGCTGTCTTGGACTCAGGAATCGATTATTTTCATGAGGATTTCCGCAATGAGGACGGGAGCACCAGGATCCTGGAGCTTTGGGATCAGACTCTGGGGCGGATCTTTACGGAGGAGGAGATCAACAGGGCTCTTGAAACCGGAAGCAGGAGGGAGGCAAGGACCATTGTGCCATCCGTGGATTCCAGCGGCCACGGCACCGCGGTGGCGGGGATCGCGGCGGGAAACGGCAGGGAAAGCCAGGGACAATATAGGGGAGTGGCTTTTGAAAGTCAGCTTCTGGTGGTGAAGCTGGGGGTGGCGGATCCCCTTGGATTTCCCAGAACCACCGAGCTGATGACAGCCATCGACTATGTGGCGCGCAGGGCCGCGGAGCTGGGAAGGCCTGTGGCTATGAATATCAGCATTGGCAATACTTATGGGTCCCACGACGGAACCAGCCTTCTGGAAACCTATATCGACAATGTGTCTAACTATGGAAAGAATATTATTGTCATTGGGTCAGGAAATGAGGGGAGGAGCGGGGGACATACATCAGGCACTTTGATCCCCGGACAGAGCGTGAATGTGGAGCTGTCCATCGCGCCTTATGAGAGCGGGGTCACGGTGCAGCTGTGGAAATCTTATGTGGATAACTTTGACATTACCCTGGTTACCCCTTCCGGCAGTATCTTAGGCCCCCTGCCTTCTGTGATCGGTCCTCAGACCTATGACTATGAACAGACCAGGATTCTTATGTATTATGGGGAACCTGGACCTTACAGCAAAGCCCAGGAGATCTATTTTGATTTTATCCCGCTCCGCAGGGACTATCTGCAAAGCGGAAGCTGGATCTTTCGGCTTACCCCCAGAAAGATCGTGGATGGAAGTTATAATTTCTGGCTGCCGTCGTCCGCGGTGTTAAACAGTTCCACTTATTTCCTTCGGCCCACACCGGATATTACGCTGACCGTTCCCTCTACCTCTTCCATGGCCATTACGGTGGGGGCTTACAACAGTAATTATCAGGCCTACGCGGATTTTTCGGGGAGAGGCTTTACCCGGGTTACCAACCAGGTGAAACCGGATCTGGTGGCCCCGGGGGTAGGGATTACGGCACCTAAAAACGGCGGAGGATATGAGGCCAGAACCGGAACCTCCTTTGCCGCTCCTATTGTTACGGGAAGCGGGGCTCTTCTGATGCAGTGGGGGATCGTGGACAGGAGAGACGGATTTTTGTATGGGGAGAAGCTGAAGGCGTACCTGATACGGGGAGCCAGACAGCTGCCAGGATATGACGTGTGGCCAAATCCGCAGTTGGGGGCTGATGTTATTATAGTGTCAGATTTCCTCCAAAACAGCATAAAGTAAAAGGGTTACAGAAGAACGGTACAGCTTCCATAACCCTTCATAAAAGCAATGTATTTAATATTTATGACTGATTTAAAAACGCGCCCAGCTTTTTATCCTCTGTCTTGATGTGGGACAACAGGACACTGATGTGTTTGTTCAGATTTCCAAGCTCCCCGATGGTCGGACCGGATGCCGATATCTGGGCTGTAATCTCCTTAAGGGTCTGCTTATATTTTTCATGGAAAGCCCTGTGTGCCGCGTAGCCGGGGTAGCTGGTTCTTTTCTGGAGCTGCTCTTCATGTGAAAAATGCTGGTTCACGTAGTTGTTCAAAAATTTGATGGTTTCATCCATGGAAGCCCGCCCTTTGCCTTCACTGCAGGCGGCCAGCAATTTATTTACCGCCTGGATCAACTCACGATGTTCTCTGTCTATCATTTGGTTTCCTGTTTCCAGATCTTTCGTAAATTCATATCTGCTCATTGGTATCCTCCTTTATTTTTGATGTATGGCCATAATATGATATCACGAAACCCCAGGGGATTCAAGACATAGGACAATCCGAAGGAGAAATAGAATGTTGGGGGAAAGGAGATGTTGCTATGAAGCTGACAAAGGAAATCCTTTCGGAAATGGCACAGGTTGATATTCGCGCTGTGGATATTTCCCAACTGACAGACCTGCGGGATATCAAGATCGACACTTCACAGCCAGTGGAAAAAAAACTGGCTGCCTTTGCCGAACAGACAAAGAACGTCTATGTCAACCGAATCGGGGATTACGTGGTAAAGGTCAGGTTCCAGGAAAGCGGAGCAACCATTGACGATAAGATGACAGAGTATCTGCGAAGGCTGTCCGAAATCTACATATAAAATCCGGTTTCCGCGAAAGCGGCCAGGAAAGTAAAGTCAGGGGGAACGCCATGAAGGAAAATTTTGAAAAGAAAGAATCGAAACATTTCCGCGCGGCCATGTATCTCCGCCTGTCCAGGGAGGACGGGGATATGGAAAAGGCTGCCGGCAATGGGAGAACGAAAGGGAGGTCTAAGCCTGAAAGCGTCAGCATCGGCAGCCAGAGGGAGCTGATCCGGGATTTTTTGAGGAGCCAGGAGGATATGGAGCTTTTTGACTGCTACGCGGATGACAATTATTCGGGAAGTAATTTTGAAAGACCGGAATTTAAAAGGATGATGGGCGACATTGAGGCGGGCAGGGTGAACTGCGTTATCGTGAAAGATCTATCCCGTTTCGGGCGGGATTATATTGAAACCGGAAGGTATCTGGAGAAGGTATTTCCGGCCCTTGGGGTGCGTTTTATCGCTCTTACGGACCGCTATGACAGCTTTTTCGCGGATGCCGGGGAGAGGAACATTGTACTGCCGGTAAAAAACTTCATAAACGACAGCTACTGCCGGGATATATCCGTCAAGGTTAAAAGCCAGCTCGCGGTCAGGCGGAGGAGCGGGGAATACCTTGGCGCTTTTGCCGCGTACGGCTACAAAAAATCGCCCAAGGACAAGAACAGGCTGGTGGTGGATGATTACGCGGCAGGCGTGGTCCGCGGAATCTTCGGGTGGAAGATTGAGGGGGAGGCTGTGTCCGCTATCGCGAAAAAGCTGAACGACCTTCACATCTTGTCCCCAAAGGAATACAAGAAATCCCTGGGGCTGAACTACCGGGGAGGATTTACCAGGGGAAACGGGTCCAAATGGAGCAGCCCGTCTGTCCGGCGGATACTGACCGATGAAGTGTATTTAGGCCACCTGGTACAGGGAAAGACAGAGCGGATCAACTATAAAGTAAAGAAAGCAATGAAAAAGCCAAAAGAGGAATGGGTGAAGGTGGAAAACACCCATGAACCCATTATTTCTGCCGATGATTTCGCTGTTGTACAGAATCTTTTGAAAGCAGACGGACGGGTCAGCCTGGAAAAGAAAGAAATAAGCCCGTTCATGGGACTCTTGTTTTGCGGGGACTGCCAGGAACAGATGGTGAGAAGGGTCAACCGCTATAAGGAGACCAAAAAAGTCTATTATATCTGTTCCACCAAGAACCGGGGGGAGGGGTGCAGCCGCCACAGCGTAGAGGAGACAGCGCTGAAGGAAGCTACCGAAACCGCGGTTCGTTGCTACGCCAACTTTTTTCTGGATCAGGAGAGATTGTCTGAACAGGCAAAAGGGAGGGAGGTCAGCCGGCAGGCGGTTATGGACTCTAATAAGGAAATCGCGCGTCTGAAAAAGGAACAGGATAAATATTACAGCCTGTGTCAGTGGCTCAATGAGGACCTGCGGACAGGCGTTGTCACCAAAGAGGAGTATGAACGGCTCCATGACCAGTTTCGCCAAAAGGCAGAGAATCTGTCAGCCGCGAGAGAGAAGCAGGAGCAGCTTGTAGGGGAGATGCTTAAGCTTAGGCAGCTCAGCGCGGGGCGGCTGGGGGCCTTTAAGGCTTCCCCAAAACTGGGAGAGATCGACCGCCGCGCCTTGACCAGCCTTGTGAAAAGAATCCGGGTATATGAGGGGAAACGGGTGGAGATCGAATTTTATTTTACTGATCGGTTTGAGGCAAAAGGGGAAAGGGGCCTGTGATATGGGAAGGACGTCAAAACGCGTCCATGTTTCCAGCCAGGGCAAGGCGGCGGCACCAGGAATGAAAGTTTATAAAGCAGGACTTTACGCCAGGCTGTCTTCGGACCAGGACTTGAAAAAGAATGAGTCCCTGGAGACGCAGATCAAGATTGGGGAGAACTATGTGGAGGACTGGAACCAGCGTCATAAGGATAAGATCGTGATTGTGGGCCGCTATAGGGATCTTGGGAAAACGGGAACCAATTTTGACCGTGACGCTTTCAAACAGCTGATGGATGATGTCCGTCTGGGTAACATCAATTGCGTAATCGTAAAGGATCTGTCCAGATTTGGCAGAAACTATCTGGAGGCAGGCAACTATATAGAGAAGATCTTTCCGTTTCTGGGCGTCCGTTTCATCGCGGTCGCGGAAGGGTATGATACAGGGGAGAACGGAAGCAATACGAGGCAGATGGCGGTGGAGATAAAGAATCTGGTAAATGACATGTACGCCAAAGATTTTTCAGCCCGGGCAAAGGTGTCCCTGAAACAGCGGGGAGACATGGGGTCCTATGTGGGAGGCCCGCCGCCTTATGGGTATGAGGCGTACCAGGAAGGGCGGGTCAGGAGACTTAAGCCAGACAGGAACGCGGCAGAGATTGTCTCCCAGATCTATGAGAAATTTTTGGACACCAAAAGCTATCAGGCAGTGGCGGACTATCTGAATGAGAGAAGGATCAACCCTCCGGCTGTATACAAGAAAACCAGAAAGACCTGCTGTCTGGCTGAAATGAAGTATACAGGCTGGAATAAGGGGGCGGTGGAGCGGATCCTGAAAAGCCAGACCTATACAGGCCATCTGGTACAGGGCGAACCCCCCATTCCCACCCATGAAGCCATCATCAGCTGGGAGCTTTATGAGCAGGCGGGGGAAATCCGCCGCGTGATCCGGGAGCGGACGCAGGGCCGCGGCCATCCTGGGGACGGGTGTCCCATTGGGGAGAATATCTTTGACAAGGTCCTGTACTGCGGCGTATGCGGCAGGAAAATGACCAGGCACAGCTGTGTAAAGAAATATGCGGATGGAAGGCGGGAGAGGAGAGACCATTATTTCTGCGTGAACAGCACTGGCGCGGGGACGGAAATGGAAATGTGCCCGGATCCAAACCGGATCTCCAAAAATAAGCTGGCAGAGTTCTTATGTTTCTTGTTCCGGACAGAATTTGCCGTCAGGCTGAAAAAGGAAAAAAGCTATGTGGATCAGGGGAGGGCTCTGATCCGGCGGAAAAAACGGGAACTGGACCAGGGTCCGCGAATGGCGGAGGGACAGATTGCGGCTTTGTGGGAAGAAGAGGGGGAGAAGTATATGGCCTACCGCGGGGGAAGCCTGTCCTGGGAGGAATATGTCCATTGCCGGCTCTGGAGGGATGAGCGTCTGGGAGAGTTGGAAAAGCAGAAAAGCCGATATCAGGAGGAGGTGGAGAAACTGGAACGAAAAGAAGCGGTCTGGCTGAAAACCCTCTGTTCCCTGACAAAGCTGAAAAGCGGAAAAGATCTGACCAAAGAACTGGTGGAGGCGCTGGTGGAGAAAATTTATGTCTATCCGGGAAAGAGGGCGGAGATTGTGTTGGCTTACAGCGATATTTGGATGGAAGGAGCAAAGCAAAATGGGGGAGAGACGGAAGACAGCCATTTATCTGAGGGTATCCGCGGAGGATTCTCAAGGGAAAGCGGCATACAGGGGGTGGAAGGAAAGCCCCAGCATCAGCCATCAGAGGGAGTATCTTCTGGAATATATCAGGAATGACAGAAGGCTGGCGGGCAGCCAGATCCTGGAGTTTCGCGATGATGGATTCACCGCGACCAATATGGAGCGGCCGGGGATGCAAAAAATGCTGGAATCAATCAGACAGAACCAGATCGGGTGCATCCTTGTGAAAGACATCTCCCGGTTTTCCAGAAATTACATTGAGGCCGGGACGTATTTAAACCAGGTGTTTCCATTTATGGGCGTGGATTTTATTGCCGTAAATGACGGCTATGACAGCAGGGACCAAAAGGGCCTGACCATTGATTTTGACACGGAGTTCCGGACCCTGGTCTATGCCCTGTACAGCAAGGATATATCCATTAAGGTAAAGACATCCTTTGACACTAAGTGCGCGGCAGGCGAATATGTGTTTGGGCAGGTTCCTTTGGGCTATGAGAAAAGCCGGGAGGTAAAAAACAGGGTGGTGGTAAATGAAAGAGAAGCAAAGATCGTCCGCCGGGTCTTCGCCATGGCAGTTGAGGGCATGACTACCACGGGGATCGCGAGAAAGCTTTTTGAGGAACAGGTGCCCACAGCCACGGAGCTGCGTTACCCTGACCGGAATCCGGTGAAGGGGAACCGCGGGTGGAGCAGTACAATGGTGAGGAAAATACTCAGCAACCGCTTTTATCTGGGCGAGATGGCTTATGGGAAAAGCGTGGGGGAATCCGTGGGGAGTAAAAAGAGGATAGCGGTTCCAAAAAGTGACTGGAAAGTCATGAAGAACCACCATGAGCCTCTGGTTACGCCGGAGGTCTTTGCCCTTGCCGCGCCAACGTCTCCTGGGCATTCTACTAAAAGAAAAAGGCCAAAGCATCCCCTGACTGGTAAAATTTATTGTGGAGGGTGCGGATACTCCCTGAACTATAAACCTGAAAAAGGAAATATCTCAGGGCATTTCTGGTGCGGGAGGCATTCTGTTCTGCGGATAGAGGATTGCTGCTCTTGTTTGAAAGGGGACATTTTGGAGGAGATGGTGCTTATGCTCCTGAACCTGGAACTGACGGGCAGAGGGGACTTGTTCCGGCAGCGGGAGGCCCTGGAGAAATTCCAGAGAAAAAGATTGGCTGGGGTTGCCAAAAAGGAAAGGGACTATAGGAAACAGTACCGCGATATGGAAAAAGAAAGAGATTACCTGTATGAGCAATATGCGGCAGGAGAAATGGACGCGGAAGGATACCGGGACAGAGCCGACCAGTTGACCGGGCAGATGGAAGAACTGTCCGGCAGGATTGTTAAAGCAAAGGCAGAGCGCTGCCGCGTAATGAAGGAGGCAGAGGGAAGTAAGGACGACATGGAACCAGTTATCCGCTGTTCTCACCTGGAGACATTGACAGGGGAGGCCGCGGATGTTTTTATCAGGAGGGTATGGGTCTATAAAGATAAAAGGGTGGAGATTGAATGGAATTTTTCGGAGTGAGGGAAGATTTTAATCTCAAAATAACTTGACATTAACTTAACGTCAGCGGGGTGGGGCGCGCTTTGCGTCAGGGACAGCCTGCCAGTGTGAGTTCTTTTGGCCGATGGGGCCCAAAATAGAGCTTGACTTAGAGCGCGCTCCATGTGCTAGAATAGTTTCATATAGTTGAAAGACCAGAGTGACAGGCAGATTAATTTAGCAAAGGAGAGATAAAGACCATGAAATTAACAGAAAACGCGAAGAGGTATCACCACAGGATGTTTCCGGACTATGAGTCCAAACTGGCAAAGACCGATCCGGAATTTATCGAAAGGCTTGACAATTTCGCCTTTGACGAAGTGGTGAATGAGGAAGGGCAGACATTGGATGACAGAACCAGATTCATTTCCCATCTGGCGGTTTTTATGGGGTGCCAGGGAATTGACGAGTATCGGTTGATGCTGCCCGCGGCTCTCCGCATGGGAGTATCCCCGGTGGAAGTAAAGGAAATCGTGTACCAGGCTGTGGATTATCTGGGAATAGCGAGAGTGCTTCCTTTTTTAACAGCCACCAATGAGATTTTTACAAATGAGGGGATATCACCGGCTCTCGAGGGACAGGCGACGACTACCATGGAAGACCGTATGGAAAAAGGCGAAGAGGTTCAAATGGCGATTTTTGGCGACCATATGAAGGGATTCGCTAATTCCGGGCCAGAGGAAAGCCGCCACATTAACCGCTGGCTGGTGAGCAACTGCTTTGGTGATTTTTATACCAGGCGGGGCCTGGATGTCAGGGAGAGGGAGATGATAACCTTCTGTTTTCTGTATGCCCAGGGAGGATGTGAGCCTCAGCTGATTTCCCACATTGCCGCCAACATCCATGTGGGAAATGATAAGAAATATCTTATAAAAATCGTTTCTAACAATGTGCCCTTTATCGGCTATCCAAGAACACTGAATGCTCTCAGATGTATTCAGGAGGCCTGATTTGAAATATCCATTTACTAAAAAGGTCAGTCTGTTTCCGCGGACTGGCTTTTTTGGATTATTTAAGGGGATTGTGAAAAAATCATATGCGTCAGCTTGACAAAAAGAATCATATAAGATACAATATAGGTATCTTATATGATTCTTTTTGAAAGGGGGAAGTCTGTTGAACGAGGGAATGGCCGTATTTTTGAACATTGACCCGGAAAAACCCAGAGAGAGCGAAGAGCTGATCAGGAGGATAGACCGCCTTCTGCTGAAACACGGAATACGATATTCAGGGATCCGGAATCTGTACAGTCCCATAGATCAGAGAAAAAGGGATCATGGGATCTACAACGCCCGCCATGTATTGAGGGAGACATTGTGGCTGAAAGACAGACTCGCGTATATCTCTATTCTTCACCAGACCAATGTGTGTTCACTGGAACAGATCCGGCTGGACCACATGTTAGAGCCGTCTCCCGGAAAACTGAAATACTACGAGGACTTTTACCAGGCATCCCACTCCCTGGCTCACGGCATTGTTGTGGATCAGGACAGGCAGCTGAGGGATGGTTATATTTCCTATATCCTGGCCAGTAAGTATGGACTCCAGCCGGATATCTATGAAGCCTTTGCCAATGAGCCTCTCAGGAAAATCGTCAGGGGGAGACATGTGGCGCCTGCCGGGGATACGTGGAGGATAAAGACAGAAAAGCTTTATACCTGGGGGTATGATTTAAGAAGGGCTGTGATACCCGGGGATATCCTGGAAGTCCGAACAAAATTGGGATCGGCTTTTATCTGTGTGGACAGGATCGATTATGTGACAGGGCAGGAATTCTGCGGAGAATATTCAGAGGTAATGAGACATCTGGGAAAGCGTCTAAAATCAACCCCTCCCAGATAGAATTGTCCCCGGACATGTGATATAATGTCACCAACTAAAGCGAAGCGGAGGTTGCTGACCCGCGCGAGCATCAGCGAGCTTCCTTATGATTAATGTCACCAACCGGAGCGAAGCGGAGGTTGCTGACCCGCGCGAGCATCAGCGAGCTTCTTTATGATTGATGTCACCAACCGGAGCGTGCTGATACATATATTTAAGAGAGGAAGGTGCCAGAACATGGGAAATGGTATGGATTATATCTACACAGCGGACAATCAGGAGATTTTCATAGAAGTCCAGCAGAAGAGCGCTCGGAAGAACGTGATTGAGCAGTACATCCAATGCAGAAAGGGCAAAGGTCTGACCCAGGCGGAGTTTGCCAGGCGGGCAGGCATCCCCCGGACCAATATCACCCGTTTTGAAAGCGGCACATACAACCCCTCTCTGGAGATGATGGTACGGCTGGCGTCAGCCCTTGATATGGAGCTGGAGATCGGGCTTGTAGAGAGGTAAGTGCCATATCTGTTCGCGGATATTGCCGCGGAGAAATCAGCGCTGGGGGACCAGGGGCCCGGACCACCAGCCTGTTCAACGGACAGCGGAGGCAGCCGGAGTTATTCCATATCCCTGTTTCCTTATGGCGGGAACTGTGGTAGAATGAAAAGGATCAATCTTGAAAGAGGGGATAGATATGTGGCTTGTCTTCGCGTTGTTGTCAGCGGTTTTTGCGGCGCTGACTTCTATATTGGCCAAATCCGGCGTCGACGGGGTGGATTCCAATCTGGCCACAGCCGTCAGGACATCGGTGGTGCTTGTGATGGCCTGGGGGATGGCATTTCTCACCCATGCCCAGGGCGGCATAAGCGGTATCAGCAGGAAAAGCTGGATTTTTCTCATTCTGTCAGGTCTGGCTACAGGGGCGTCATGGCTGTGCTACTACCGGGCCCTGCAGCTGGGGGCTGTCTCCAAGGTGGTGCCTGTGGATAAACTGAGCGTGGTGATCACACTTGTTCTGGCTTTTCTGATTTTACATGAGGATTTTACCATAAAGTCCCTCATCGGCTGTCTTCTGATCGGAGCGGGGACGCTGGCCATGGTTTTGTAGACAGGTTTTGCTGGATTGGAATATATTTTTATTTCCAAATAAAAAGAAAATTATTTTACTTATTTACATATGCCCTAAAAAGTAGTATTATCATCTGAAAAAGCTGCTTCATCACATCAAAGCGGCGATTACTCCAGAAAGGAATGAGATTATGGACGCAGGCGGGCAGTTTTTAGCAGGCAAAGATACCGGGGTCCCCGGGCTTTATGATCCCAGGTTTGAGCACGATAACTGCGGGATCGGGGCAGTTGTGAATATGAGAGGGATTAAGAGCTACAGGACGGTGGAACAGGCGCTGCATATTGTGGAGAACCTGGAACACAGGGCAGGAAAAGACGGAGAGGGCAAAACTGGCGACGGTGTCGGTATCATGCTTCAGATTTCCCACAAGTTTTTCAAGAAGGTGACAAAGCCTCTTGGGATCGAGTTGGGAGACGAGAGGGAGTATGGTGTCGGCATGTTTTTTTTCCCCCGGGATATGCTGGCGAGAAGCCAGGCTATGAAGATGTTTGAGATTATTGTGGGAAAGGAAGGCTTAAGCTTTCTTGGCTGGCGGACCGTACCCATAAAACCGGAGTGTATCGGGAAAAGGGCAGTGGACAAGATGCCGTGTATTCTTCAGGGCTTTGTAAAGAAGCCCGATGATCTTGACAAGGGTCTGGATTTTGACCGCAGACTGTATGTGGCAAGGCGGGTGTTTGAACAGAGCAATGATAACACATATGTGGTTTCCCTGAGCAGCAGGACCATTGTGTATAAGGGGATGTTTCTGGTAAAGGAGCTGCGGCAGTTTTTTACGGATCTTCAGGACAGGGACTACGAGTCAGCGCTGGCCACTGTCCATTCCCGGTTCAGCACCAACACAAATCCCAGCTGGATGAGGGCTCATCCCAACAGGATCATTGTCCACAATGGGGAGATCAACACGATCAAGGGCAATGTGGACAAGATGCTGGCAAGGGAAGAGACCATGGAATCAGAATTTTTCAGGTCTCAGATGCACAAGGTGCTCCCCATTATCAACCAGGATGGATCGGATTCCGCTATGCTGGACAATGCCCTGGAGTTTATGATGATGAGCGGTATGGATCTTCCCCTGGCCGTGATGATCATGATCCCGGCACCCTGGCGGCATGACAAGTCCATGCCCCAGGAGGTGAAGGATTTCTACCACTATTACGCGACCATGATGGAGCCATGGGATGGGCCGGCCTCCATCGTGTTCAGTGACGGAGACCTGCTGGGAGCGGTGCTGGACCGCAACGGCCTTCGCCCCTCCCGGTACTACATCACGGACGACGGGAATGTGATCCTGGCCTCTGAGGTGGGTGCCATTGACATTGACCAGTCCCATGTTCTGGCAAAAGAGAGGCTGCGTCCCGGCAAGATGCTTTTAGTGGACATTAAGCAGGGAAAGATCATCACAGATGATGAGCTGAAGCTGTATTATGCCAGGAGAAAGCCCTACGGCCAGTGGCTGGATTCCCATCTGGTGGAGCTTAAGAACTTAAGCATCCCCAATATCGGTGTTCCCAGGATGAGCAGGGAGAAGAGGGCCAGACTGCAAAAGACTTACGGATATACCTATGAGCAGTACAAGACCATGATCCTGCCCATGGCGTTAAACGGCGGGGAGCCGGCTTCCGCTATGGGAGCTGACAGCCCTCTGGCAGTGCTGTCCAAAAAGCACCAGCCTCTGTTTAGCTATTTTAAACAGCTTTTTGCCCAGGTGACCAATCCGCCTATTGACGCCATCAGGGAGGAGATCGTCACCAATACCACCGTGTTTGTGGGCCAGGATGGCAATGTTCTGGAGGAGAAGGCGGAGAACTGCGAGATTTTACAGGTGGACAATCCCATCCTGACCTGTACAGACCTTTTGAAGATCAAGTATATGAAAAAGCCGGGCTTCAAGGTGGAGGTTATCCCCATTACTTATTACAAGAATACCTCCCTGGAGAAAGCCATTGACAGGCTGTTTTTGGAGGTGGACAGGGCTCACAGGGCAGGGGCCAATATCATCATTCTGTCTGACCGGGATATCGACGAGAATCATGTGCCGATCCCGTCACTCCTGGCAGTGTCGGCGCTGCAGCAGCACCTGGTGAAGACCAAAAAACGGACTTCTGTGGCTTTGATTTTGGAAAGCGGGGAGCCCAGGGAGGTCCATGATTTTGCTACACTCTTAGGCTATGGGGCCTGTGCCATCAATCCTTACCTGGCCCAGGAGTCTATCAAGTACTTGATTGAGACCAACATGCTGGACAAGGATTATTACGCGGCAGTGGATGATTACAACAAGGCGGTGCTCCACGGGATCGTGAAGATCGCCTCCAAGATGGGAATCTCCACCATTCAATCCTACCAGGGAGCTCAGATTTTTGAGGCCATCGGAATTTCAAAGGAAGTGGTGGACCGGTATTTTACGGATACTGTCAGCAGGGTAGGCGGGATCACCCTGGAGGATATTGCGAGTGATGTGGATATCCTTCACTCCGCGGCCTTTGACCCTCTGGGGCTTGATGTGGACCTGACCTTAGACAGCGTGGGAAGCCACAAAAGGCGGGCGGGACAGGAAGAGCATCTGTATGACCCACTCACCATCCACCTGCTGCAGGAGGCCACCAGAACGGGAAATTACCAGATTTTTAAAGAATACTCCCATGCCCTCAATGAGGAGGGGAAGACCGTGAACCTGCGGAGCATCCTTGATTTCAAATTTGACGAAAAGGGCGGGATTCCCATAGATGAGGTGGAGAGTGTGGAGTCCATTGTAAAGCGGTTTAAGACAGGGGCCATGTCCTATGGCTCCATCTCCCAGGAAGCCCATGAGACTCTGGCCATTGCCATGAACCGTCTGGGCGGGAAGTCCAACAGCGGAGAGGGCGGGGAGAGCCTGGAGAGGTTAAGCCCCGGCCAGGGCAGTGAAAATAAATGTTCAGCCATCAAACAGGTGGCTTCGGGAAGGTTCGGGGTCACTTCCCGGTATTTAGTGAGCGCGAAGGAGATCCAGATCAAGATGGCTCAGGGCGCCAAGCCGGGAGAGGGAGGCCAGCTTCCGGGAAAGAAGGTTTACCCGTGGGTGGCCAGGACCAGACATTCCACCACAGGGGTGGGGCTGATCTCACCGCCGCCTCACCATGATATTTATTCCATTGAGGATCTGGCCCAGCTGATCTTTGACTTAAAGAATTCCAACGCCCAGGCAAGGATCTCCGTGAAACTGGTGTCCGAGGCAGGCGTAGGAACCGTGGCGGCAGGTGTGGCCAAGGCGGGAGCTCAAGTAATCCTGGTATCTTCCTTTGACGGAGGAACAGGAGCCGCTCCCAGAAATTCCATCTATAACGCGGGCCTGCCCTGGGAGCTGGGAGTGGCTGAGGCCCACCAGACCCTGATCATGAACGGCCTGCGGGACAAGGTCATCCTGGAGACAGACGGAAAGCTGATGACCGGCAGGGATGTGGCCATCGCCTGTATGCTGGGGGCGGAGGAGTTCGGATTTGCCACGGCACCTCTGGTTTCCATGGGCTGTGTTATGATGAGGGTGTGCAACCTGGACACCTGCCCTGTTGGGATCGCCACCCAGAACCCGGAGCTCCGGAAGCGGTTTAAAGGAAAACCGGAGAATGTCATCAATTTTATGGAGTTTGTGGCTCAGGAACTTCGGGAGTATATGGCAAAGCTGGGGATCCGCGCCGTGGACCAGCTGGTGGGTAGAACGGATCTGCTGAAGAAAAAAGAGAGTATTCCGTCAGCCAGGGCGGCAAAGGTAGATCTGACCAATATTTTAGGAAATCCGTATACAGATAGGAAGCTGGCAGGGTACAGACAGAAGCAGGCCTTTGACTTTAAGCTGAAGGATACAGCGGATGAGAGGATCCTGCTGAAAAGGCTGAGGCCGGCCCTGAACGCGGGACAGGGGCAGAGCATTGAGATGGAGGTGTCCAACGTGGACAGGGCGCTGGGAACCATCTTTGGGTCTGAGATCACCAGGCTGTACCCAGAGGGCCTTCCAGAGGATACGTTTGTTATTCAATGCAAGGGCAGCGGAGGTCAGAGCTTTGGGGCTTTTATCCCCAGGGGGCTGACCCTGGAACTGACAGGTGACAGCAATGATTATTTCGGAAAAGGTCTTTCCGGCGGAAAGCTGGTGGTGTATCCTCCGGCAGGGGTGAAATTTAAGGCAGAGGAAAATATCATCATCGGAAATGTGGCCCTCTACGGGGCAACCAGCGGGAAAGCCTTTATCAACGGCGTGGCAGGGGAGCGGTTCTGCGTCCGCAACTCAGGAGCCACCGCGGTGGTGGAGGGTGTGGGAGACCATGGCTGTGAGTACATGACCGGGGGACGGGTGGTAGTCCTAGGAACCACGGGAAAGAATTTCGCGGCAGGCATGAGCGGCGGCATTGCCTATGTCCTGGACGAGAAAAATGATCTTTACCGCCGTCTCAACAAGGAGATGGTTTCCTTCGAGGATGTGACCAACAAGTACGATGTGCTGGAGCTGAAAGCCATGATCCAGGAACATGTGACCCTGACAGGTTCCGCCAGGGGAAAGGAGATCCTGGACCATTTCGGCCAGTATCTGCCAAAGTTTAAGAAGATTATGCCCCACGATTACCGCCGTATGATGAATACCATCGTGCAGATGGAGGAAAAGGGACTGAGCAGCGAGCAGGCGCAGATTGAGGCGTTTTTCGCGAACACCAGGGGATGAAAGGGCAGAGAGGAGAGTGGCGAGACCATGGGAAAGCCAACGGGCTTTTTAGAATATGAGAGAGTAACCAGCCAGGCGGCGGAGCCGAAAAACCGGATTAAAAATTATAAGGAGTTCCACACTCCCTTAAGCCAGGAGGAGCAGAGGCGTCAGGGAGCCAGGTGCATGGAGTGCGGAGTTCCCTTCTGCCAGGCCGGAATGATGATGAAAGGGATGACCTCCGGCTGTCCCTTAAACAACCTGATTCCGGAGTGGAATGATCTGATCTACAGCGGCAACTGGGCTCAGGCCTACAACCGCCTGAAGAGAACCAACAGTTTCCCTGAGTTTACCTCCAGGGTGTGTCCGGCTCCCTGTGAGGCGGCATGTACCTGCGGGCTTAACGGAGACCCTGTAAGCATTAAGGAAAACGAGTACGCGGTCATTGAGCAGGCCTACGTCCAGGGGCTGGCGGCAGCCAGGCCTCCCAGGATACGGACGGGAAAAAAAGTGGCGGTGGTGGGTTCCGGCCCCGCGGGGCTGGCGGCAGCTGACCAGCTGAACAAGAGAGGTCACAGCGTGACGGTATTTGAGCGGGAAGACCGGGCAGGCGGCCTTCTCATGTACGGCATCCCCAACATGAAGCTGGAGAAAACCATTGTTGACCGCAAGCTTCAGGTTATGAAGGCGGAGGGCGTTGTTTTTGAGACCAATGTAAATGTGGGAAAAGACTACAAGGCAGCCAGGCTCCTGAAAGAATTTGACAGCGTCATACTGGCCTGCGGAGCCTCCAGTCCAAGAGACATCCAGGTGCCGGGAAGGGAGGCGGAGGGCATTTACTTTGCCGTGGATTTTTTAAAAGCCACCACAAAGAGCCTTCTGGATTCGGGCCTGGCAGACGGAAAGTTTATTTCGGCAAAGGGAAAGCATGTGGTGGTCATCGGCGGCGGAGACACGGGAAATGACTGTGTGGGTACCGTGATCCGCCAGGGGTGCGCCTCTGTGACCCAGCTGGAGATGATGCCAAAGCTTCCGGACACCCGGGCACAGGACAACACCTGGCCGGAGTGGCCCAGGGTCTGTAAGACGGATTACGGCCAGGAGGAGGCCATTGCCGTGTTCGGGAAAGATCCCAGGGTCTATGAGACCACGGTGAAGGAATTTAAGAAAGACAAGAGCGGGAAAGTCCGGGGAGCGGTACTTGTGAAGGTGGAGAGGACCAAGGATCCAAAGACAGGGAAGCCGGGGATGGTCCCTGTGGCCGGAAGCGAGGGAGAGATCGCCGCGGACCTGGTTCTCATCGCGGCAGGATTTGCGGGAAGCCAGAAATATGTGGCGGATGCCTTTGGGGTGAAGCTGGATACAAAGGGAAATGTAGCCGCGGAGAGGGACAGCTATAAGACCAACGTGGACCATGTGTTTGTTGCCGGGGATATGCGCAGGGGCCAGTCTCTTGTGGTGTGGGCCATCCGGGAAGGAAGAGAGGCGGCCAGGGAAGTGGACAGAGGGCTTATGGGGTATACCAATCTCATGTAGGCCGGAAAGCCGCCCTTTGAGGGGCCCATAAAGAACCTGCCATGACAAAACCGGCACCGCGCCGCCAGGGGTTGGGTACGGATTTACCCAAGGCCTGGGGCCCGGTGCCGGTTTTGTCTATATACGGACAGATCACCGATAGATCTTGTTGTGCTCAAAGATAGGCTCGCTGGTCAGCTCCACGCCCAGGCGCTGGAAGGTGTGGATATCCACGTTGGACAGCATCACGGAGGTGTGGGCCTGGCAGCCTTTCAGTTTGGACAGCTGATCTAAGGCTTTCTGGGCATTTTCGTCTGTGGCGGCGCACATGGACAGGGCGATGAGCACCTCATCGGTGTGGAGCCTTGGGTTTTTGCTGCCAAAGTAGTTGACTTTCAGTTTCTGGATCGGTTCGATGGCTGATGGGGCAATGAGATGAATATTGTCAGGGATCTCCCCTAAAGCCTTGACGGCATTGAGAAGCAAGGCAGCGGAGGAACCTAAGAGGCTGCTGGTCTTTCCCGTGACGATCCGGCCGTCGGGCAGTTCCATGGCCGCGGAAGGGGACTGGCTCTGTTCTGCCTTCTCATTGGCAGCCACAGCCACTTTCCGGTCCCTGGCAGTGATCCTGGAGTGTTTCATAAGAAGTTCGATTTTAAACACTTCATCCTGGGAGCCTTCTCCCCTGGCCAGGCGGTTTAACGCGTGGTAGTAGCGGCGGATGATCTCCTGGAGGGAGGCTTCCCGGCAGGCCTCGTCATCAATGACGCAGTTGCCGGCCATGTTGACCCCCATGTCTGTGGGGGACTTGTAGGGGCTGGAGCCGTAGATGCCTTCAAATATGGCCCCCAGCACAGGGAAGATCTCCACATCCCGGTTGTAATTGACAGCGGTTTCCCCGTAGGCCTCTAAGTGGAAGGGATCGATCATATTGACATCATTGAGATCAGCGGTAGCTGCCTCGTAGGCCAGGTTCACAGGGTGCTTTAAGGGCAGGTTCCAGATGGGAAAGGTCTCAAATTTCGCGTATCCCGCCTTGATGCCCCGGCGGTTTTCGTGGTAGAGCTGGGACAGGCAGGTGGCCATCTTGCCGCTTCCCGGCCCCGGCGCTGTGACGATGACTAAAGGTCTGGAGGTTTCTATGTAATCATTTTTTCCAAAACCATTGTCGCTTACAATGGTGAGAATGTTGTTGGGATAACCTTCTATGCGGTAATGCCGGTAGACCCGGATGCCCATGCGCTCTAACTTTTCTTTGAAGAGATCAGCGGCAGGCTGTCCGGTGTACTGAGTGATCACTACGCTGCCCACATACAGTCCCCGGTCCTGGAAAGACTGGATCAGGCGCAGCACATCCACATCATAGGTGATTCCCAGATCATAGCGGATCTTGTTCTTTTCGATGTCAGCGGCATTGATGGCCACCACGATCTCCGCCTGGTCGGCAAGCTGCATCAGCATCTGCAGCTTGCTGTCAGGGGCAAAACCAGGGAGAACCCTGGAGGCGTGGTAGTCGTCAAACAGTTTTCCGCCAAATTCCAGATAGAGCTTGTTTCCGAATTGACTGATCCGCTGCCGGATATGCTCTGATTGCGTGGTCTCGTACTTCTGATTGTCAAATCCTGTTTTCATAGATATATTCCCTTCCGTGATAATTGGCCGTTGGTTCCAGAGATTTCCCGTAATGTCAGAAAAATCTAACGCACAACTTAGTTTACCATATTTTTAAATTCCCCGCAAGGAAGTTTGTCAGCTGTCATGGGGTATAACCGTAAGGAAAGCTTGTTGAGAAAAGATGTACAGGATGACCTCTTGAAAAATGAGTTAGCATATGCTAATATAGGATACAAGTTAGCAATAACTAACCACATAGTTTTCTCTGTTTCGGAGAACATAGTCATGGAGAGGAGGAGCAAAACAGGATGTCGGCGGAGACCATGTTAGCATTTTTAGATCAATGCAGTCTGGAATCCAGACTTGGATTTTTTGTGGCCAGCCATTGTGCCCCTGTGCTGAAGGGGATCAAGATTTCCAACATCATGACAGCGGAGAGGGGGACATGGAAAAGGCTTGTGAGATCCTTAAAAGGCAGCAATATCCTGTGCGTCCTGCTGTCAGCTCAGGGAGGGAGGGAAGTCCTTCTGCTCTATCGCTATGAGAAACTGAGAGAGCATCTTATGAAAGAACAGGTGCGAAAGTTCCTGGAAAGCCAGGGTTACGATGACATTCGTGTCCCGGCGGTTATCACAAGGCTTCGGAAACAGTATGCGGAGTATGTCAGAAACAGACAGGGATTTCCCCATGAGCTGGGAGTGATCCTGGAATATCCGGTTGAAGATGTGAAAGGATTTATCGAAAATAGAGGAAAAAACTGTCTGCTGGAGAAATACTGGAAAGTATACCATAACAGGGAGAAAGCGGAAAAAATCTTTGCCTGGTACGATGAAGCCCGGGAACTGGCTATGGAAGAGATTATGGCGGGATACCGGCTTAACCAGATCGCGGTGTCCTGAAAAAGGCCGCGTTCAGCGGCAAAAACACGCCGGAGAGGATGGCGGAAGGAGGAAATAAAGACATGAAAGATATTTATGTAATCTATTGGAGCCAAACAGGCAACACAGAGGCCATGGCTCAGGCCGTGGCGGCAGGAATTGACGGCAAGGGAGCCCACGGAGTGGTCATGGAGGTAGGGTCCGCTTCAGCGGATATGCTTAAAGACGAGGCGGTTTTCGCTCTTGGCTGTCCCGCTATGGGATCAGAGGAGCTGGAGGAGGGAGAGATGGAACCCTTTGTTTCCGCCCTGGAAGGTTCGGTGTCAGGGAAAACCATCGGGCTGTTCGGTTCTTACGACTGGGGAGACGGAGAGTGGATGCGTCTGTGGTGTGAGCGCATGGAAAACGCCGGGGCCACTATCGTGGGTGGTCAGGGAGTGATTGCCAACAACACGCCGGACGATGAGGCCCTGGAGGCCTGCAGAAAGCTGGGAGAAGAGCTGGCAAAATAGCAAGATGAAGGATAGAAAAGTCTGACTGAGGCTGCCGTGAAATGGCCGCTGTATGCAAGATAAGACCTTTCCCATTGTGCTGGGATCGTCTGTGCCTTGTATAGGAGCGGTGTTTCGCGGCAGCCTTATTCCCGTTTGAGGGAAGACCGCGGGGGAAGAAAGATCATATTCCCTCATTCCAGGCCCGGCAGCTGTCCCTCTCCACCAGGTGATGGGGAACAATGATCTTGGTGGCCAGAAGGTTAGGATTCTCAATGTGGTTGATGATCTGGGAGGCCGCCTCAATGCCCAGCTGACAGGAATTTACGTCAATGGAGGTCAGCTGAGGCGAGGTTAGCCGGGCAAGAAGAGAGTTGTTGAAGGAGATAATGGACAAGTCCTCTGGTATGGACAGCCCTGTCTCCAGGCAGACTCTCTCCAAGGCCACAGCCAGGATGTCATCGCTGACTACAATGGCTGTGGGGCGGTCAGGACCTTTGAGGAGGCTGTGAAGCTGGCCCGACCCTTCCTTGGGAACAGAGGGAACTTCCAGGCAGTACCCGGGCCTTTGGGAGATCTGGTGGAGAGACAGGGCTGTCTGGTATCCGGCTTTGCGGTCAGCGGAAAACATGAGACTGCTGTCGCTGCCCAAGTAGGCGATCTTTCTGTGTCCCAGCCGGATTAAGTATTCCGTGGCCTCCTGCCCGGCCAGAAGATTGTCATTGTCAATGTAGATGGTCTGATTGGCATACTGGTAGGCCTTTCCGATGAGCACGTAAAGAAGGCCTTCGCTGTAGAGGTAGTCCATAACCGGGTCCTGCTGTCTGGAGTACAGGAGGATAAAGCTGTCCACCTGATTGCCTCTGACAAGGGTCTGGATGACCCTTAAAAGCTCATCCTCGTCCTGCCCGGTGATGACGGTGTTGATATACTGGCGGTGGCCGCAGAACTGGCTGATTCCCCGGATGGCTTCCAGATAAAAGGAATTTTCATAAGTCTCTTTCTGGGAGGGAGGCAGGATAATGCCGATGGTTCTGGCGGTCTGAGGCTGGGAAGGGACAGCTTGAGAGGAAAATCCAGGCTCATAGCCGAGCTGGGCCATGGCCCGCCGCACTTTTTCTTTGGTCTCTTCGCTGATGGAGGGATTGTCTTTGCATGTTCTGGATACAGTTGACGGCGATACTCCCGCGAGAGCCGCCACTTCTTTGATGGTAACTGCCATAATATCAGATGCCTCCTGAAAAATTTTCCATATGCCCATGGCCACATGTCCGTGGTTATACTTAAATTTATTGTAGGGGATAATAAAAGAAAAGTCAAATGAAGTCGCGCAAATAGAAATGTTAATGAGCGCAAAAATGATGCAATAAAGCGCAAAAATATAAAGATAGAATTGCGTAAGAAATTAAGAGAACGCTGGAAATCAGAAATTGATAAAATGAAATTATGTATAATGCACAAAAATTCAGGGGATAAATTGTGATAAACGGAGAAAGATTGGAAAAAATATGAAAAAGCTTGCAATTTGTATGCAAACGATATATATTTATTGCAATGAAATGCGCAAATATTGCATAATATACAATGCAAACTGCGCAATAAAATAGAGGAGGTAATCGTATGAGCAGCAAGAAAGATGATTCCATGAGAATCTCCATTCTGTCTCCGGAGACCGGGAGGGCAGTGCCCCTGGACCAGGTTCCGGATCCTGTGTTCTCCCAAAAGATCATCGGCGACGGGATCGCCATTATCCCGTCAGACGGCAGGATCACAAGCCCGGTAGACGGTGAGGTGGCGTCGGTGGCGGAGACTCTCCACGCCTACGGGTTCCGCACAGAAGACGGACTGGAGCTTTTGATCCATGTGGGACTGGAGACAGTGGGCCTTAAAGGCGAGTGTTTCCAGGTGTTTGTGAAAGCGGGAGACAAGGTGAAGGCGGGAGACCTGATCGCTCAAGTGGACTTAGAGGCCCTGGCGCGAAAACAGATCAATCCCATCACTCCTGTCCTGGTGTGCGGCGGCATGGAAGGAAAGACCCTGGAATACGGGGAGGGGGATGTGGAAGGGGGAAAGACCCCTGTCCTCACAGTAACAGCGGCAAAGGAGCCAGAGAAAGAGATGCCAAAGCCGGAGAGCGGCTCTGAGACTCGGCAAATGTCCGCTGAGGGCTCCGGGTCAAATGAGAAAAAGTCAGCCGGCCCCAAGATCAATTTTGACTTTCTCCAGAAACTGGGCAAGGTGCTGATGGTAGTTATTGCCGTCATGCCGGCAGCGGGGTTGATGATCAGCCTTGGGAAGCTGGTGCAGATGGCGGGGGCGGATCTTGGCATGATCCTGATGATCGGAAGCACCATGGAAAATATCGGCTGGGCTGTGATCAACAACCTTCATATCCTGTTCGCGGTGGCCATCGGCGGTTCCTGGGCAAAGGAGCGGGCCGGCGGCGCGTTCGCGGCGGTGATCGCTTTTATCCTGATCAACTGTATTACAGGTGCCATGTTCGGTGTCACCGCGGATATGCTCAGCGATCCGGATGCCATAACCCACACCTTGTTTGGCAGGGAGATCCTGGTGAACGGTTATTTTACCTCCGTGCTGGGGGCCCCGGCTCTGAATATGGGCGTGTTTGTGGGAATTATTTCTGGATTTGTAGGTGGAATTATTTACAATAAGTATTATAATTATAGAAAGCTTCCCGATGCTTTGGCATTTTTCAACGGAAAAAGGTTTGTGCCCATGGTGGTGATTGTCTGGTCCGTCATCGTCTCCATGGTGCTGGCCCTGGTGTGGCCGGTGGTTCAGACAGGGATCAACAATTTCGGCGTGTGGATCGCCAACTCATCTTCCACATCGCCGGTGCTGGCTCCCTTTATCTATGGAACCTTAGAGAGGCTTCTGCTTCCCTTCGGCCTTCATCACATGCTGACCATACCTATGAACTACACCTCCTTTGGAGGAACCTACACCATCCAGACAGGGATCAACGCGGGTTCCCAGGTCTTTGGTCAGGATCCCCTGTGGCTTGCGTGGGTGACAGACCTTATTAACTTTAAAGACGCTGGAAATATGGCAGCTTACACGGATCTGATAACCAATGTGATTCCGGCCAGATTCAAGGTGGGACAGATGATCGGGGCCACTGGCCTTCTTCTGGGCATTGCCCTGGCCATGTACCGCAGGGTGGACCCGGACAAGAGACAGAGATACCGCTCCATGTTCTTCTCTACTGTGCTGGCGGTGTTCCTCACAGGCGTCACGGAGCCCCTGGAGTTTATGTTTATGTTCTGCGCCCTCCCGCTGTACGTGGTGTACGCTGTGCTGCAGGGATGCGCCTTTGCCATGGCCGGTATGATCCACTTAAGGCTCCACTCTTTCGGAAACCTGGAGTTTATTACCAGAGTTCCCATGTCCTTGAAGGCAGGGCTGGCCGGCGACCTGATCAATTTTGTTATCTGTGTGGCCGCGTTCTTCGCGGTGGGCTATGTTGTGGCCTATGTGATGATCGACAAGCTGAAATTCGCTACCCCGGGACGTCTGGGCAACTATACGGATGAAGGGTCTGACGAGGAAGGAGGTTCCTCCCAGGGTCAGTCCGGCGGGAAGGGAGGAGACTCTCAGGCAGAGAGGATCATCGGACTTTTGGGAGGAAGAGAGAACATTACCCTGGTGGATGCCTGTATGACAAGGCTCAGGGTCACGGTAAAAGATCCGTCCAAGGTGGCGGAGCTTCCCCAGTGGAAGGCAGAGGGGGCTTTGGGGCTTTTGAAAAAGGATAACGGGATACAGGCTGTGTACGGGCCAAAGGCAGATGTGCTGAAATCCGACATCAATGATATTCTGTAGCCATGAGTCCGGCGAAAGCCCATAATAAAAGGGGGAAGAGTTCTTATGAAGCTGCTGACATTAAATACCCACAGCCTGGCGGAGCCGGACTATGAAAAAAAGCTGCGGTTTTTCGGGGACCTGGTGATCAGGGAGAGGCCAGCCGTCATGGCCCTCCAGGAGGTCAATCAGACCATATCCAGCCCTCCCTTAAAGGCGGTCCCGCCGGAGAGCGGCTACAGGCCATGCGGCGGTTTTGACGGACCTATCCGGCAGGACAATCACGCCTGGAATCTGGCGAGGATCTTGAGAGAAGGGGGGCTTTTCTATCATTGGACCTGGATTCCGGCAAAGCTGGGATATGACATTTACGAGGAGGGCCTGGCTCTGTTTTCCCTGGAGCCCATAGAGGACACAGAGCAGTTTTTTATCAGCCAAAGCCAGTCATTTACCAACTGGAAGACCAGGAGGATCGCGGGGATCCAGGCAGGAGGGCAGTGGTTTTATTCCGTCCATATGGGCTGGTGGGCAGATGAGGAGGAGCCCTTTGCCTGCCACTGGGACCGGGTCCGGGAAGGGCTGAAAAGGCATCTGGACAGGGGAACCACTGTCTGGATCATGGGAGACTTTAACAGCCCTGACGACAAAAGAGGCCAGGGGTATGATTATGTGAAAGCTTCCGGTTGGCTGGACACCTATGACCTGGCAGAGGAAAAAGACAGGGGCATCACCGTGGGCCAGGTCATCGACGGCTGGAGGCAGGAAGGCCGACAACAGCCGGGCATGCGCATTGACTACATCTGGTGCGGACACAAGGTTCCTGTTCAAAAGTCAGAGGTGATCTGCGACGGAGAGAAGGATCCGGTGGTCTCGGATCACTATGGGGTCATGGCAACCATATAAAAAGCCGCGACTTTTTACAAAAATATTGAGAGGGGAAGGGAAAAATATGGATCGAACAGCAGGGATTTTATTGCCCATTACCAGCCTGCCGTCTAAGTACGGCATCGGGTGTTTTTCTAAAAGCGCCTATGACTTTGTGGACTGGCTGAAGGGGGCGGGGCAGAGTTACTGGCAGATCCTGCCTCTGGTGCCTACCAGTTTCGGGGATTCGCCCTATCAGTCCTTTTCCACCTATGCGGGCAACCCCTATTTTATCAGCCTTGAGGAGCTGATCCAGGAGGGAGTGCTGACAGAGGAGGAATGCGGGGCCGTGGATTTCGGGGATGATCCCAGGAATATTGATTATGAGAAAATGTATCTGGGGCGGTATCCTCTTCTGAGGAAGGCTTACGAGAGAAGCCATGTCAGCGAAAACCAGGAGTATCTGGCATTTGTGGAGAAAAACAGCTGGTGGCTGAAGGACTACGGGCTGTTTATGGCCGTGAAGGAGCGGTTTGGCGGAAAGCCCTGGACCCAGTGGGCGGAAGATATCCGGCTGAGATGGGGCAATGCCCTGGATTACTACAGGAAGGAACAGTATTTTGAGATCGAGTTCCACCAGTATCTCCAGTATCTGTTCCACAAACAGTGGATGAAGCTGAAAGCATATGCCAACGAGAATGGGGTGAAGCTTATCGGCGACATCCCTATCTATGTGGCCATGGACAGCGCCGACGCCTGGGCCAGGCCGGAATTGTTTCAATTAGATGAGAATAATGTTCCTGTGGCGGTCGCGGGCTGTCCGCCGGATGGATTTGCCGCCAACGGACAGCTGTGGGGCAATCCTCTGTATCAATGGGATTACCATGAGAGCACTGGCTATCAGTGGTGGATGGAAAGGCTTGGATATTGCTTTGAGCTGTACGACGTGGTACGGATCGACCATTTCCGTGGATTTGACCAGTACTATTCCATCCCCTATGGAGCCGAAACCGCTATCAACGGAACGTGGCAGAAGGGGCCTGGGATCGGGCTGTTCAACCGGATGAAGGAAGTGCTTGGGGACCGGGAGGTTATTGCCGAGGATCTGGGATATGTGACGGATTCTGTGAGAAAATTGGTGGAAGACAGTGGTTTTCCGGGTATGAAGGTGCTGGAGTTCGCCTTTGATTCCAGGGATACGGGAAGCGCCAGCGATTACCTGCCCCACAATTACACGGAGAACTGTGTGGCCTACACGGGAACCCACGACAACGAGACTTTGGCAGGTTGGTTTGGCAGCATCAGCAAAGAGGAGATGGCCATGGCCAGAGAGTATCTGTGCGACCAGTACACCCCCAGGAAATATCTGTATAAACCCTTTATCAGCCTGATCATGAGGAGCAGGGCAAAGCTGTGCGTTATCCCCATGCAGGACTATCTGGGGTATGACAATTCCAGCCGCATGAATAAACCCTCCACTGTGGGGACCAACTGGAAGTGGAGGATCACCAGGGAGGAACTGACAGAGGAATTGCAAAAGGAGATCTATGATACCGCGAGACGGTATGGGAGGCTGGGAAAGCAGTGGCATATTAAATAATAGAAGCGGATATCGAGGAGACAGGCTGCCTTATGGATTGGGGTCCATGGGGCAGCCTCCCTCCTTCTCTCATTTATTCCTGCTTTGCCAAAATTTCCGTAATTATCATATCCGTAAAGATCATGCCGCGGGGCATGTGAAAGGGCCCTTTAAACGTGCTTCCCTTAGTGCTGGGCATGGTCGGAAGCCCGTCCCGGCGGAGATAGCCGTACCATTCCCCATATTCCGGGTCCGCGAAATGGGCCTTGCAGTAGTCCATAGTCCGATAGAACCAATCCAGATATTTCTCATCTTTCGTGTCCCGGTAAAGCATCAGGGAGGAGATCAGTATCTCATTATGGGGCCACCACAGCTTCATATCGTGCTCGTATGCCTCCGGCGGTTTGCCCAGGGCATCAATAAAATATAAGAGCCCGCCGTATTCCTGATCCCATCCGGCTTCAATGGCCCAATCAAAGATCTGGGCAGCCTGATGGACTAACTGCTGGTTGTTGGTCTGTTTCGCATACTCCAGAAGAAACCATACCCCTTCTATATCATGTCCCGGATTGACGGTACGCCCCTCGGTGTAATAAAGCCTTGGAGTGCCATCAACCGCCACATTTTCCAGGACACAGTGAAGTTCTGGCTTGACATGATATCTGAAAATATCATCCACACATTCTTTTGCTCTCTCATCATACAGTTCTATCCGCTGGGGATCCACGCGGCGCATCACACTAGTGACATTTAAAATAATCATCGGAATCCCGAAGGAACGGCCCGAGCGGGTTTCAGGTATCGTCTTAGGGCCTAAGCCTGTGGGGTCCGGCATTCCGTGATTTAAGTCCCAGTACAGGTCATATGCCCGCCGCGCCCGGATCAGATGTTCCTCTTTTCCGGTAATGCCGTAATATTCCCCGTTGGCCAGGGCATAGAATGCCTCGGAGTAGCAGTAACGGCGTTGGCGAAGAGGTTTGCCCTCGGCGGTGACAGTGAAATACATACGGCCTTTGGCCTGATGGTTGACGCAGTATTTTTCCATAAAATCCAGACAGGTCTCAGAGGCCTTAAGCCACTCCTGCCGGATACCATAGGTATGGCAGAGAAAACTATAGATCCAGCCGCAGCGTCCCTGCATCCATACACTTTTGTCGGTGGAGTATACCTGGCCTTTCCGGTCTAAGCAGGTGTAAATCCCTCCGTGTTCCTGATCAATCCCGTGTTCCAGCCAGAATCGGGCGGAAACCTCCAGTTCCCGGCGCGCCCATTGCCGCGCGTCCTGTAATTTTTGACGATCCATTTTCGCTCTCCTTTTTAAAACGGGGAGGACTTGCCGGTCCCCGGTTTGTCAACAGTATTTTTTAATGGCAGCTTCTATCATAAGGACACATTCTTTGACAATCTCCATGTCCCCTTCTTTTAAGTTTGCCAGGGGTTTGCGGACTCCTCCGATATCCGGTCCGCCCTGTTCGCGGAGAACCGCTTTGATGACCGCATACATGTTGCCGTGTGCCGAGCACAGTTTATATATGACGCGGTTGATCTCATTCTGGATATCCAGGGCCAGCTCCGTCCGGCCTGAAAGAAAGGCCTCCCGGGCCTTGATAAACAATTCCGGCATAGCGCTGTAGGTTCCGCCGATTCCGCCGATTGCCCCCATGGCCAGTCCGGCAATAAACTGCTCGTCAGGCCCGTTGAATACCTCTACGCCTTCTGCTTTGAAGATCTGAATGTCCTGTACCGGCATGGAAGAATTTTTAACGGCAATGACCCGGGGATTTTTTTTCATTTCCCGCAGCAGGGATATGGTGAGGCTTACGCCGGCTAACTGGGGAATATTGTAGATAATGAAGTCCGTATTGGGGGCGGCTTCGGAAATATCATTCCAGTACCCCGCGATCGCGTGTTCCGGTAAATGAAAATAGATTGGCGGGATTGCCGCGATCGCGTCAACGCCGGCCTCCTGCGCGTGGCGGGCAAGTTCCTGGCTGTCAGATGTATTGTTGCAGGCAACGTGGGCGATGACGGTTGTTTTACCCCGGGCCTCGGCCATGACATTTTCCAGGGTAATTTTCCGGTCCTCGACAGACTGGTAGACGCACTCCCCAGATGAACCGCCTACGTAGAGCCCGGTTACCCCTTTTCCCATCAGATATCTGGTCAGAGCCCGGACCCCCTCCGGCGACACCGCTCCCGCCCTGTCATAACAGGCGTAAAAGGCCGGGATTACTCCCTGATATTTCTTTAAACTCATGATGTTTTCCTCCTGATTTTTATAGTAGTGTAAATACCTAAATGACAAATAATGGTACAAAACGCTAAAATATCAAGCGAATATTGAAAAATATGGTGAAAATATGTTACTCTGTCTGTAGCAGTTCGGATAGGTTTGCGGGTTCACCCCGCTGACCGAACGAAAATATAATGGCAGCAGGCCAAAGTGCCGGCGGATCACGAAAGGTTCCGCGACGGTTTTGGGAGTTGTTCGGACTGTTATAAGTTTCCCGAAATAGCAAAAAGAAAAATGGAGGTCCTTATGATTTTCTCAAAACTCGGCACTAAAAATCCTTATACGGCATGCCCTAAGGCAATCCGCGACGTTCTGCGTTATTTTGAAACTACGGACATGTTAAGCCTGGCTCCCGGACGGTATGAGCTGCGGGGAGATGATATTTATGTCAATGTGATGGATATGACCACCCATCCTTTTGAGGGTTCCCATCCGGAAGTCCATGAAAAATATATTGACTTGATGTATTGGCCCGAAGGCGGAGAGCGCATCGGCGTAGCTCCCTATCTGGGAACAGAGGAGATCTTTGAGGATCGCCCTGAGAATGATATTAAATTACTTGAAAATGTTGCCGACGAGAGCATTCTTTTGGCGACCGCCGGATGTTTTGCCGTATTCTTTCCCTGGGATGCCCACCGCCCGGCTCTGATTTTGAAGGATACCCCCGCGACCAGCAGGAAATGTGTGGCCAAAATCAGCATCCAAATGCTGAACCGGTAGCCCTATGGAGATTAAACAGGCGCTATATACCGCTATGCGGTTTAATTTTCTCTATGCGGGCAGATACGTTTTCAGGACCGGCTGGACTTACCCGGAATCCTATATCCCATACAACATGGTGCGCTATATTGTCAAGGGCGATGCTGTCTTTATCATTGACGGACGGAAAATCGTGGTACATGAAAAGCAGATTGTGTATATTCCGGAAGGATGCCGTCTGGCATGCAGCACTTTAGGGGATTACTTTGAGTTCTACAGTATCCGGTTTCGGCTTTCCACACAGATGGAAGCGGGAGATTTTCTGTCCGATTATTTTCATATTAAGACAGTCACCAAAGTCCGTCAGGAGGCAGGTGTGCTGCCGTATTTTGAAGAGCTGTACAAAAATGCCGTCACTTCCACGGCCCAGAACGCGGGGAAGATGTTCCGCATCCGGGGGAATCTGGAATTGATTGTGGCCTGGCTGGTAGAACATTCCGGGGATACGGTTCCCGAAAATGATTCCCAGCCGGAAGCCAGCCACATGGCAGACGCGCTGCAACACCGGGAAGCCAGCTCCAGGCGGTATAAGCAGGATCCGCGGATCCGGGTGGTAATGGACTATCTTAACAGTCATATGGATGAGCAGTTCAGCCTGGAATTTTTAAGCGAGATGGTTGGCATCTGCAAATCATCACTGCGGAGGCTTTTTAAGGAGCAGAGCGGCAAAACAGTGGGCGAATATGTGGTGGAACTGCGTATGTCCACAGCCGCGCGGCAGCTTCTTATATCAGATAAACCCATCTCCACAATCGCTTATGAGGTTGGCTATGAGAATCCGGGTTATTTTACGCGCGTTTTCCGCGGCTATTTCGGTACTTCACCCTATGAATATCGGAAAAATGCCAGAATATAAACCATAATCCGCCGGTGCCGGCAGCCTTTGACCCAGTCAGACGGCTGCCGGTGTCGGCTTTTCTATGGGCGCGGGCTCCGAGAGGAGACTTATTCCTTAATTTCGGACTTCTGACACAGATACTTTCCGGTTCTCCTGGATGGAGAGGGTCGCGGCGTCCGCGGTCGCGATGGCGGCCCGGGCCGCTTCGCCGGTCATCAGGGGCATAAATTCTTCCGGAATGGCATCTCCATGCATAATCCCGTTAAAATATTTCATCTCGTTTTTCATAATGCCGTGGAGCCACAGAGGGGGCTTTTTGCCGGGATGGCCGTACTGAATGGCACCGTCCATTTCTGTACTGTGGTATATGCGGGTGCGGTCATCATCCTCCTCCTGGGTTTCATGTACCAGATAATGCTCCTCCGTGCCGTCACTGAGCTTGACGGTCATGGCAACATTGCACATATCTACCCGGATGGCTCCTTTTGTCCCCTGCACCAGGACATAGTGCTCCGGCCAGTGGAACGCGGAACCATATTCACAGATCCCGTAGGTACCGTTTCCGAATTCCAGATTGAGGAACAGCATGTCATCCTCATCTCCGAACTGTTCGCCCCGGTGGGCCGCGTTGCCGCCGGTCATGGTGACGGTGGCTGCCGGGCCCATGATAAACTGAATGCAGTCCAGCTCATGAATGTGATGGTAAAGATGTCCGCCGGATTTGGAACGAATCTTTTTCCAGGATATCTCCGGCTGCGGCTCCTCCCAGCCGTTGCGGGCAGAATGGGCATAGAGCACCCTTCCGATCTTTCCCTGGGCAATCAGTTGTTTTGTGTGGCGGATGCCGCGGAAAAAGTTCATCACATGTCCCGCCATGAAGATGACCCCGTTTTCCTCCGCTGCTTTTACCATCTCATCACAGTCCTTATAGGACAGGGCAATGGGCTTTTCGCAGAAGATATGTTTTTTGTGCCGCGCTGCGGTGATTACGGGTTCCTTGTGGAGATAATTGGGGGTAGCCACAATAACGGCATCTACATCATCCCGGGAACACAATGTGTCCAGATCTGTTTCTACATCGCATCCGTATTCTTCCGCGATGGTCCGGGCGTTTTCCGGATCAAGGACAGCAACCACTCTGGCGCCTTCCTGCTCGTTTAAAATGCGTCCCAGTTCGGCACCGAAATATCCGGTGCCAATAATCGCGTAACCAATCTCTTTCATAGCTTTCTTTTCTCCTTTTAAATTTTTTATTATTTGACAGCTCCATCAGCCAGACCGCCCGCGATCTTATTCTGGATGAGACAGAAAAAGATAATGGATGGAAGAACAACAATCGCGCTTGCGGCCATCATGGAACCCCAGTTGAGAATATCCGCGCCCTCCAGGGTTTTTACCGCTACCGAAAGGGTCTGCTTGGAGGAGGAGCTGATCAACAGCAGGGCATACAAAAATTCATTCCAGGCATTGATGAATACATAGATGGCTGTGGATACCAGGCCCGGACGAACTAAGGGAAGTACCAGCATTGTAAATACCTGGAAGCGGTTGGCCCCATCGATCCGGCCGGATTCTTCAATGGCTATGGGGACTGTCTTAAAGAAACCAACCAGCATCCAGACAGCATATGGCACACTGAAGGACATATAAACCAATACCAGGCCCACACGGTTGTTGGTCAGATGGATAGTACGCATCACCACCGCATAGGGGATGACAAGCATAATCGAAGGAAACATATAGGTGGTTATTAAAAGCTTTGTCATCACGTTCCCCAGCTTTGGGAAAAACCGGATGATTCCATAGGCTGCCAGAGCCGAGACCGTGGTAGCGATGACGGTAGTGACTAAGGCCACAATCAGGCTGTTTTTGATATTGACAGTAAAGCTCAGTGTAAACAGGACCGTCTTAAAATTCTCCAGTGTCCACGCCTTTGGGAAAAACCCGGTGGGATCAGCCAGCATTTCCCCTGAGGATTTAAAGGCAGAAACCAACAGCCATAAAAGAGGAAATATGCATGTAAGTGACAGAATCGTTAAATAAATATAGGCAAAACAGCCTCCTGGGGAAATTTTTATTTTTTTCACTAGCGTTCCTCCTTTTCCCAACGATTAATGACCAGGAAGTACAGGATGCATAAAAGGATCAAAAACATCAAAAGTAACATGGATGCTGCCGATGCCTTGCCCACCATCATGCCTGTCCAGCCGGTATCGTAAATATAAAGGGGCATGGTAGAGCTTGCTCCCGCGGGACCGCCGGCAGTGATCATATAGATCATATCAAAGTTGTTGAATACCCAAACGGTTCTAAGAACAACCAGAAGGCCTACTACCGTGCGGATATGAGGGGCCGTAATGTAGACAAAGGACTGACGGCTGGTAGCTCCGTCGATCTGAGCGGCCTCATACTGGTCCTGGGGAATTGTCTGCAGTGCCGCGAAGACATTGACCAGAATCATGGGCGCTCCAAACCATATGTTAATAAATATTAAGGTTGGCATGGCCAGCCGGCTGGTGCTGAGAAACTGCGGCATATCGCCTGTGATGCCCAGATTCATCAGGACTGTGGGAATAAAGCCATAGATGCCGTTGAGCATCCATTTCCACACCATTGCTGTAGCAATAGCGGGAAAGGCCCAGGGAATGATCGCGCAGATCCGAAACGCGTTTTGAACCTTTTTGTTTTTAATCCGGTTTAAGCTGAGGGCTCCCACAAAGCCCACGATCACCTGTCCCAGCACGCTTCCGGCTGTCCAGAGCAGAGAATGGCCAAAAGCGGCAAAGAACGCGGGATCTTTTAATACATTGATGTAATTTGTCAGCCCTATGACCTTAAATGTTGTCTTGGTCATGGTTTTGTTGGTAAAGCTGTAGACCAGGGTGGACATCAGCGGGTAGATCAGCAGGCATATGACAATGGCCATGGCCGGCAGGACAAAAAACCAGCGCGTCGTATTGCTGCCGCTTATTCCACCGGTGCTTCTTTTGAGTCGCTTATTCAAATCCATATTGCTCCCCTCTCTGTTGTTCCCATCATTCAGCCTGTGTGCTGAAGATCTCATTCAAACGGGTTTCCGCGGCTTTCGCGGCTTCTGCCACATCGGTTCCATTGGTGACAATATCCTGAAACATATTTTCGATGATGCCCTGGCTGGTCAGCAGGCCGGCCTGAACACTTGGGCCGTGCTCAAAACCGATGGCCCGCCCGCCTGCTACGGCTTCGGTAATGACGGCAGCTTCATCGGCAAAGCGCGTAACCGTCTCATTGGTTTTATAGGCATCCAGATCCGAGATCCCTGTCAGAGATGGCAGCATGCCTACGGGAACCGCGCTCAAAAATTCTACATAATGATCATCTTCGAACAGATACTGGATAAATGCCTCACAGATCTCCGGGTGTTTGGAATTTTTCCATATAACCAGAGGAATATGGGTGGTCTCGGCACTGTAGTAGGGATCCCCTTCTTTCATTACGGGAAGAGGGGCGCAGGATATGGAATCCAGCAGATCTTCCCGGTTGCTGGCAACGCCTGAGATCATAAAGCCGGAGTTAAAGTCAAAGGCCGTGATTCCCTGGTAGAACATGGTGGCGTGGTCATTGACCGTGTAATTGATGGTCTCGGCAGGGGAGCAGTTGTTGTAAACATCTACCCAGAAGCGGATGCCGTCCAGGGCAAGGTCGCTTGTTAAGTTGGCGGTCAGGTCGTCATTAAGGAGGCTGCCTCCTCCGGAACGCACATAGTAATTTAAGTAGCGGGTACACAGAAGGTCATTTGGGCTCATGGAAACACCGGCGCCATATACCCCGTCTTTGGTCAACGCGGCCGCGGCTTCCAGAAACTCATCCCAGGTTTTCGGAACATCAAGACCTGCCTGATCCAGCAAATCCTGGCGGTACCACATGACCTGGGCATGGGAATAATAGGGAACCCCGTATTTTGTACCATCCTTGGTCATGTCTGCCAGGGCATTTTCAGAGAAGCGGTCAGCGCCCACAGAGGCAACCACATTCTCAATGGGGGCCAGCATATCGGCATTAAGCATCTCGGCTACTTCACCGGTATTCTGCGCGATGGACATGTCCGGCAGGTCGCCGGTGGTGATTCCGGCCTTCCACTTGGTATTGAAATCGCCCCAGGACATGGTCTCAATGTTGATGGTAACATCGGGATTGTCCTTCATAAATGAATCGGCAGCCGCCTGGACGGCTTCCATCCGCACACCCTGGGTAAAACAATGCCAGAAAGTAATTTCGCCTTTCAAGGCTTGGTCGTTGTCTGGCTGGCCTGCCTGCTGTGAGGCCTGGCTGCCGCTGCTGGATTCCGCGCCGCCGCAGCCTGACAGGCAGGTGGAAAGCAGAAGAACTGAGAGACACATGGAAATAGTTCGTTTCATTTTTACCCTCCTTTGTCTTTGTCTGTTTTGTTGATGATAATTATATTTGATCGGTCATCTTTTGTGTAGATTTCCAAACGCTAAAAACAGGAAGAAAACGCTCATTTTGTAAAATTTATAATTTTTTCTTGAAGTTGTAGAAAATTTTGGAATGTATTACCAATGATTTCTTGGCGGCAAAAAAGGGGCTGTCGGAAATAATACTTTTCCCTTCGAATTTATGTCTTCAAAGTGGCTCTTTGTCCGTGAATCGCGGTGTTGAAGATTTGCTTCAGTTATGATAGAGTGGGATTATGGAAATATGATCTGCCGGATTGGCAAGTCTTTGGATATGGGAAGATCAGAGAGGACAGATGATAAAAACAAATTTAGCGCAGACGTATGAAAGGAACCGGGACGGAAGATAATGTTCCGGGAGAAGGCGTCACCTATTATGATACGGATTGCCATGTTGGAGGGATTGCCTGGGGGAAAACCGCCGCGAAGAGGAAGCGCGTATCGGCAGATGAGTACGGTATGGTAAAATAACTGCTGAGTTGGAAAGCTTGAAAAACAAAAGGGCGCGCGGATCTATCCACGCACCCTCAAAAACACTCTGTGAAACCAGATTCTAATTAGCCAAAGTATCTCTTCAGCAGCCCGGCAAACGCCTTGCCGTGTCTTGCCTCGTCTCTTGCCATCTCGTGTACCGTATCATGGATCGCGTCCAGGTTAGCGGCTTTCGCTCTCTTGGCCAGATCAAACTTGCCAGCGGTAGCGCCGTTCTCAGCGGCAACTCTCTTCTCCAGGTTTACCTTGGTGGAGGCGCTTACGCACTCGCCCAGAAGCTCCGCGAACTTAGCGGCATGCTCAGCCTCTTCGTAGGCAGCCTTCTCCCAGTACAGACCGATCTCGGGATAGCCTTCTCTGTGAGCAACCCTTGCCATAGCCAGGTACATACCAACCTCAGAGCACTCGCCCTCAAAGTTTGCTCTTAAGTCCTTGATGATATCTTCCGGAACGCCCTGAGCCACACCTACTACATGCTCAGCGGCCCATGCCATCTCGCCCTTCTGCTCCTCGAACTTGGAAGCCGGTACATGGCACTGTGGGCACTCTGCCGGAGGAGTATCTCCCTCGTGAACATAACCGCATACTGTACAAACCCATTTCTTCATAGTGTTGTCTCCTTTTCTTATATAAAATTTAGTGAGTAGCGCATAAATCAATAATAGTAATTGTTACTGATATGACTTTACCACAAGTATGTCCTGCTGTCAAGCCTTATTGAGATTTTTTTTCAGACATTTTTTTCAAACAATCCGGGCACAGGCCGTAAAAATAGGTGAGATGGCTGTCAATCCGGCCGGGGCAGCAGCTTTGCGCCTGGCGATTCAGCTGGTCGGAGGGCTCTAAGGGGAGATCGGAGATCGAGCCGCACCCCCTGCACACAAAGTGGTAGTGGGGGGTCAGGTCGCCGTCAAAACGGTCAGGACCGTATCCGAAGCTTAATTTCCGGGCTTCGCCCAGTTCTACCAGCAGGTTTAGGTTTCGGTACACGGTTCCCAGACTGATATTAGGATACACCTCTCTTATGGTTAGATATACATGGTCTGCTGTAGGATGATCACGGCGGCCCATAAGACAGGCTTTGATGCTTTCCCGCTGCCTGCTGTATTTTAAAGTTTTCATACAGAGCCTCCTGTCATAATAAAAATGATAATAGTTACTATTTAATGATATCAAAAACAGGAGTACATGTCAAGAGGCACCTGACCGGTCAAACCCGCTCTTTCGCGATTCGTATGAATTCTTTTGTGGCCTGAGACATATAATGGCCTTTGTGGTACCCAATTCCCAGGATACTGCGGGCCTTGGGAGAATTTAAGCGGTAAAAGCCGGTATTGAGGAATCCCTCCTTCTGTTCCTTCCAGATATCCTGACCGGACATGAACATTCTTGGGTAGAAGGTGATTCCCATGCCTTTCAGGGTCAGGGCCAGGGCGGTCTCGATATTTTCTGTCTCCAGTATGATCCTGGGATCCATCTGGGCCTCGGCGAACATGTCGTCCGCCAACGTGCGGACCCGGTTTCCGGAATTGATCAGGAGGAAGGGGCAGTCTTTTACAAGGGTCAAATCGGCATTTTTGGCCAGCTGTCCTTTTAACCGTGCCAGCTGCCCGGGATAGGTTCTTTCCAGGACAGCGTCAGGGACTACCAGAAGGATCTCCTCCTCACAGATTGGAACCGTCTCCACATTTTCCACTTTAAAAGGAAGCAGGCCGATGACCAGGTCCACGTCCCCGTGAAGCAGGTCCGCGTCAAGTTCTGAGGAATTGCCCTCCTTGAGATGAAGGTCAATGCCCGGAAAACGCTCCTGGTATACAGGAAGGATCTGGGGGAGGATCTTGCGGCCCCTGGTGTGTGACATTCCGATGGTCAGCTGTCCTTTGGTGAAATCCTTGATGTCAGAGATCTCGTGGTAGGTCTCCTCTCTCAAAAGCAGGAGCTGGCGGGCCCGCCGTTTAAGGACCTGCCCCGCATAGGTGAGGGTCAGGGGGGCGGTCCGGTTAAAGAGAGCGACCCCGAACTCCTTCTCTAAGTTGGAGATGTGGCTGCTTAGGGACTGCTGGGAAATGTACAGCCGTTTGGCTGCCCTGGTGAAGTTCAGCTCCTCCGCGGCAGCCAGAAAATATTCCAGATTCAGAAAGTTGATCATTTTCCCGCCTGTGCCTCCTGAAAAATCCCGGCAGCGGGGATGTAGGGGATCAGTTTGTCCACCGACGTGTTGACCACCAGCTCCTGGGGAAAATGGATCTCCTCCAGAAGGGCATGGGCCAGGCTGTGGTTTCCGGCGTCATCCACCCAATGAGCGTCGCTTCCCATGAGTATGGACACATGATAGTGGACGCACAGTTCCAGCATCTCGATATAATGCTCCCTGGCACCCTGGCGGAAGGAGCCGGGCTTTAAGGAGCTGTTGTTCACCTCCAGAAGCTTGTGGTGTTCCCCGGCGGCGGCTACCAGGGTGTCGTAGTCAACCGGATAGCGGCTGTCATCTGGATGCCCGATGATCTGTATCCTGGGATTTTTCATGGCACCTAAGAAAGCGTCTGTGTTCTGGGCCGCGGTGCCGGGCTCACAGCAGGGGATATGGAGGCTGGCGATAGCGTAGTCCATCTTGGCCAGGGCATCGTCATTTAGGTCCACCTTTCCCTGATAATCCAGGATATTCAGCTCGCACCCCATAAGCAGGCCTGTTCCGGGCTGATGTCTGGATATGGCCTTAAAATTAACAAAATACATCCTGTGGCAGCTGCCGGGCATGGCGGGACCGTGGTCGCTGGACCCGAAGACCCTCATGCCTGCCGCCGCCCCGCCCCGGACCATCTCCATGAGCGTATTATAAGCATGGCCGCTGGCCAGTGTATGCGTGTGAAGATCAATAATATCCTTCATAAAAAACACACCTCTTTACAAAAATTTTATTTTTCTTCAATATAACATATTTTTTTCAAGAAAACTATAAAAATAATGATGTAGAATTATAGATTTTTATGGTATTATGTAAGGTAGAGGCCGCGGGCGGGAACAGGTTTCATCTGCCCGGGTATCTATAGAAAAACAGACAGAACCACAGGAGGAGCAAACCATGAGTCAGGAATTAACACCCGAAGTAACCAAGACACTTGAAGCGCCGGAGGCTGCCGAGACACCTGCCGCCGCTCCGGCAGAGTCCATGGAGGATTATGCCGCTGAGCTGGAGGAATCCTACAAGGCCTTTGACCAGCGCCGCGAGCAGACTTTTGTTCCGGAGGAAGCCCCGGACGCGGAGAAATGGCAGGAGATCCGTCAGATGCAGGCTGACAAGACCGTAGTAAAAGTGAAGATCAAAGAGATCGTAAAAGGCGGAGCCATCGCCTACTTAAATGACCTCCAGGCATTTATCCCCGCTTCCCAGCTTTCCCTGGGATATGTGGAGAAGTTAGAGGACTGGACGGGCAAATATATTGAAGCCTACATCATCACCGCGGACCCGGAGAAGAAACGTCTGGTGCTGTCCGCGAAGGAACTGCTTAAGGAGCGCAGGGAGGCGGCCCGCCTTGAAAAACTGGCTTCCTACAAAGCCGGAGATGTGGTGGAGGGAACGGTTGACACCTTAAAAGACTACGGTGCCTTTGTGAACCTGGAAGGCGGCGTGTCAGGCCTTGTGCATATTTCCCAGATCAGCACCCAGAGGATCAAGCATCCCGGGGTGGTGTTGAAGGAAGGCCAGCAGATCAAGGTAAAGATCCTTTCCGTTGATAATGGTAAGATCAGTCTGAGCATGAAGGCCCTGGAGTCCCAGGAGCCTCAGGAAGAGGAAAGACATTTTGAATACAAGAGCACAGGTGAGGCGTTTACCGGTCTGGGAGATCTGCTGAAGGATTTGAAATTTTAGATAGGGCCAGGAGGAGGGATAAGATGGATCATATCCCCAAAACGTATGACCAGCTGGAGCAGTGGAACTCTCTGATGTTTCTCTACAGCTCAGCGCTGAAGGAGATCAATGTAAAGATCGAGATCCTGAACAACGAATTTGTCCACATTTATAATTACACACCTATTGAACATGTGAAATCCCGGCTCAAGAACGCGGAGAGCATTGTCCGCAAGATGAAAAGGCACAATTATGAGGTGACTATCGCCAACATGACAGAGAAGTTAAGCGATATCGCCGGGATCCGGATCATCTGCTCTTTTACCTCGGATATCTATCAGATTGCTGATATGATATCCAGGCAGAGGGATGTGACGGTGCTGTACATCAAAGACTATATCAAAAATCCCAAGCCCAATGGCTACAAGAGCTACCACATGGTGGTGACCATCCCCGTATATCTGTCAGAGGGGCCGGTGGAGACCAAGGTGGAGATCCAGATCCGGACCGTGGCCATGGATTTCTGGGCCAGTTTAGAACACAAGATCTACTACAAGTTTGAGGGAGAGGGACCGGACTACCTGCAGCGGGAGCTGAAGGCGTGCGCGGACATGGTGAATATGCTGGACGCCAAGATGTATTCCCTCAATGAGGCCATTCTGGCGTGGAACAGTCAGAGAGAGCAAAGAGAGGCTCAGGGATGAAGACCTTGCTGAAGGAGACGGGTCAGATCATCCGGTTCAATTTAAAAAATTTGCTGTTGTTTCTTATAGGATACCGGCTGACGGCCGCCGCGGTGTATCTGCGGCTGCTGGATGCCGGTATGCGGTTTTCTCTGAGACAGGCGGGTTACGGCTATCTGACCCTGGAAAACGCGGGAAAGGTGTGCCTAAGTCCCTGGACCATCCCGGTTGTTCTGGCGCTGTTGTGCGCTGGCCTTTTTCTTCTTATGGCGGAGGCGGGAGGGCTGGTGGCCGCTTACTGGGCGGCAATGTATTCCCTCAGGCTGCCGGGGCACCGGATCTTTGTCCAGGGAATTCAAAACGCTATCCAGCAGATCCGGCGGAGGAATTTTGGCCTCTTTGCCGTTGTGCTGGCGGATTTTCTTCTGATGAACCTGTTTTACATCTACCGGACCCTGACCCACATAAAGCCAGTGGACTTTGTCATCGGGGAGATGTCGGGGCGTCCCGGAGTATGGGCTCTGGTGGCGGCAGTGGTCTGGGGCTGTGTGGCGGCGGTGATCCCCACCTATTTTGTGTTTCACCAGTGCATGGTGGAGCAGAAATTTTACAGGGACGGCAAAAGGGGCAGCGTGGAGCTGCTGAAGGGCAGATGGGCGAGGACCGTGATCCGGGTAGTGTTCCCCCAGCTTTTGGTGGTTCTGGCGGCCTGGGTCCTATACGGTCTTTTGCTGGTGATGATGGCTGTGTTTACCGTGTTTTTTGTCAGGCGGGATCTGCAGTTCGCCTTTCTCATACGGGCCTCATCCTGGACCGAGTGGATAGTTATGGGAGCGGCCAGCATGGGGGCGAGCCTTCTTTTTTTCGCGGATCTGACGGTACAGTATGATAAATACAGAGGGAGCGGGGTTGTAAGGAAACATTTTTTCTATACAGGCGAAGCCATGATCAGCAGGAAAAACGGTCTGGCGGCGCTGGCGGCGTGGGGCCTTATCGGCGGACTGGGTCTTATAGACGCGGGAATAAACGGCACATTTCTCGCCAGCTCCGTGGCGGCCCGAACAGAGATCACCGCCCACAGGGGAAGTTCATCCTCCGCGCCGGAGAATACCATGGCTGCCCTGGAAGCCGCGGTTGAGGAGATGGCGGACTGGGCGGAGATCGATGTGCAGGAGACAGCGGACGGGGTGGTGGTTCTGTGCCACGATACCACCTTGGAGCGGGTGGCAGGCGTAAAAAGCAAGGTAAGGGATCTGACATTTGAGGAGATCCAAAAATTAGATGGGGGATCCTGGTTCGGAAAGGAATTCGCGGGGGAAAGGATACCGGCTCTGGCGGAGGTCATGGAGTACGCCAAAGGGCGGCTGAATCTGAATATTGAACTGAAGTATTCGGGCATGGACAGCGGGCTGCCGGAGAAGGTTGGACAGCTGGTGGCAGAGTACGAGATGGAAGACCAGTGCGTGATCTCCTGCGCCAACATAAATTATCTCAAGCGGATCAGGAAATTGGATTCCCAGATAAAGACAGGGTATATTATCCCTGCCGCCTACGGGGATTATTATATGGATGAAAATGTGGACGTGATCAGCATCCGGTCCGGGTTTGTCACGGAAAGCCTGGTGAGGAAAGCCCATGAGGCCGGAAAAAGCGTTCACGCCTGGACGGTTAATGAGAAGATGGAGCTGGAGCGGATGCGGGTGCTCATGGTGGACAATGTGATCACCGATGTGCCGGTGCTGGCCAGGGAGATTCTCTACCGGGAGGAGGCCACGGAAAATCTTCTGGAGTATTTAAAGCTGATATTCAAGTGATCTCGCCGGCGGCCGGGACATTTAGTTCCAGGAAACCTGTGGCTGAAAGAAAGACAGAAAGGAGTGAGAGGCCATGAAGATGGTGGTGCAGAGGGTGAAGGAGGCCAGGGTGACGGTGGACGGCCAGGTAATCGGCTCCATTGGAACCGGTTTTCTGGTGCTTGCGGGAACCACTTCGGAGGATACGGAGGAGATTGTCGACAAGATGGTGGACAAGATGTGCAAGCTGAGAATTTTCCCTGACAGCCAGGGCAAGACCAACCTGTCCTTAAAGGATGTGGGGGGAGAGCTTTTGGTGGTAAGCCAGTTTACCCTCTATGGGGACTGCAAAAAAGGGAACCGCCCAAGCTTTATCAAAGCGGGAAGCCCGGACAAGGCCAAAAAACTGTATGAGCGCGCGGTGGACCGATGCCGTCTCTACGCGGATAAAGTGGAGCAGGGCATGTTCGGAGCGGATATGAAGGTGTCTCTGATCAACGACGGGCCCTTTACCATTGTTCTGGACAGCGAAGAATTATTCTGAATTTTTTGTTAATTTTGCGGAAAAGCTTTTTTTTGAGGAAAGGATGTGCTATACTCAAACCTAGGCCCTTGGGCTCAGTGCAAAGCAGTGAAATTAATTTAGGAAAGAAAAGGGAAGTAAATGATGAAGAAAAGTTTAAAAGTATGCATGTGGGGCCTCGCGGCTGTGATGATGGTGTCAGGTTGTTCCAAAAAGGCGGAATCCACCCCAGAAACCACGCCAGCGGTCACAGATGCTTCTGTAGAAACTACAGGGGATTCGTCTGACGAGACAGGGACAGAGGCACAGGCACAGGAGCCTCCTGTTTTAGTGGACCCGGGAAAGGTGGAGAAGCTTGGCGACTATAAGGGAGTCACCTTCACTCCCCTGTCCACAGAGGTTACAGACCAGGATGTGGAGGATCGGATCCAGTCCCTTATAGCGGCTTATCCGGAATATCAAGAGGTGGAAAGAGCGGCCCAGGAAGGGGATGTGGTCAATATTGACTATGTGGGAAAGAAGGATGGAGTGGCCTTTGAGGGAGGAACCGGGGAGGGCTATGACCTGACCCTGGGATCCGGACAGTTTATCGACGGTTTTGAGGACGGGCTCATAGGAGCCGTGAAGGGGCAGGAGCTGAATCTGGATCTGACCTTCCCGGAGCAGTATCACAGCGAGGAGCTGGCAGGCCAGGCAGTGGTGTTCGAGGTAAAGGTCAATGAGGTCAAGGAGCAGGTGGAGCCGGAATTAAACGACGCCTTTATCGCGGAGCACACCGATTCCGCTACCGTGGAAGAGTACCGAAAGGCTGTCCGGGAAGAGATGGAGCAGATGGCATTGTCCAACGCGGATAACCAGAAGAAGTCCGATGTGTTCTTAAAGGTCATCGACGACAGTGAAGTCACCACTCCCGAAGAGTCTATCCAGACCACCTTTGAGCAGCAGAAATCTTCTTATGAGCAGCAGGCTCAGATGTTCGGCATAGATCTGGATACTCTGGTGAGCTACTATGGCATGGATTTAGAGAGCTTTGAGAGCGAGCTGATGGAGCTTGCCAAGGAGATCTGCAAACAGAACGCGGTGGTTAAAGCCATCGCTGAGGCAGAGAATATCACGGTGGAGGATTCCGACAGGGAAGCGCTGGCGGAAGAATTCGGATATCCGGATGTGGATACCATGATTGAGAACGCGGGAGCGGACAATGTTGACAATTATATCCAGACCGAGAAGGTTGTCCAGTTTATCGCGGACAACGCGGTGGAAGAATAGGTATTATGGGAAGAAAAGCACTGTTTTTTGATGTTGACGGCACGCTGTTCAGCGAGACTCTGCGGATCGTGCCGGAGAGTGCCAAGAAGGCGATTATAGAGACAAGGAAAAAAGGAAATCTGGTGTTTATCAATTCAGGCAGGGTCGTGAGCAATCTGGGCCCTGTCATGAAGTTGGTGGAATCAGACGGATGCCTGTGCGGGTGCGGGACCTACGTGCGCATAGGTGAAGAGGAAGTGTACTGCCACAGGATTCCCCATGACCGGGGGATCCAGGTGAAGAAGGCCATCATCCGATATGATTTTGACGGTGTCTTAGAGGGCATTGAGAACTGCTATTTCCAGAAGGCCGAGTCCCGCATACCCAAGGTCAGGGAGCTGAAAGGCTACATGAAAGAGGGAGGCCATTTAAGCCCTTACGGCTGGGATGATGACTGTTATGAGTTTGACAAGTTCTGTGTGGTGGCCGATGACCGCAGCGACAGAGAGGGATTGTTTGCCTTTTTGGAGCCGGATTTCCAGGTTATCGACCGGGGCGATGATTTTTATGAGTGCGTGCCAAAGGGCCACACCAAGGCCACGGCCATCGAACTGGTCCTCAACCGGCTTGGCATGGGCCTGGATGACGCGTGGGTGTTCGGCGACAGCAGCAATGACCTGGACATGTTCCGGTATGCCCGCAACGCGGTGCTTATGGGTAAGCATGACAAGGTGCTGGAGCCTTACGCGACCTTTGTGACCTCTACCGTGGAAGAGGATGGAATCGAATATGCCATGAAAAACCTGGGACTTTTATAGGCCCCGGGTTTTTTGCGCGGAAAGGAGTGTTGAGATGGGATTTTCTCTGGAAACTAATGTGTCTGTGATCGCGGTGTTCCTCCAGGGGATTTTGAGCTTTTTTTCTCCCTGTGTTCTTCCGATCCTGCCTTTATATATGGGCTATTTGTCAGGCGGGACCGGAGTGAGAGACGAGGATGGGCAGATTCGCTATAAGAGGAGCAAGGTTATGGTTCACACGGCCTGCTTCGGGGTGGGAATCGGCTTCGCGTTTTTTGTCCTGGGTTTAGGGGTGTCAGCCCTGGGAACCTTCTTTCGGTCAGGGCAGATGATCTTTGCCAGGCTGGGAGGAGTTCTGGTTCTCCTGTTTGGTCTGTACCAGCTGGGGGTTTTGGGCCAGCCCCAGGTTCTGGGGAAGGAGCGGAGGCTGCGTCTGCCCATTGACAGGCTGGCCATGTCCCCGGGGACCGCGTTCCTAATGGGCTTTACTTTCAGCTTCGCATGGACCCCGTGTGTGGGACCGGCTCTGGCCAGTGTTCTTTTGATGGCGGCTTCCTCCGCCTCCAGGACAGCGGGGTTTGTCCTCATCGGGGTGTATACCCTGGGGTTTGTCCTGCCTTTTTTGGCGGCAGGACTGTTCACCACATCAATCCTGGGTTTGTTTAAAAGGCACATGGGAGTGGTGAGATATACGGTGAAGCTGGGCGGAGCCCTTCTGGTAGTGCTGGGGCTTTTGATGGTCACGGGGAAGATGAATGAGGTCAGCAATTACCTGTCTCAGCTGACGCCCGGGGCGGAGGCTCAAAAGGCTGGAGAAACCGAGAAGGAACCGGGAGACGGCGGTGAGGATGGAGAGGACCAAGAGCCGGCTTGGGAAGACCGCAGTCAGGAAGGGACGGAACAGGATCCCGAGGGAAGGGATCCGGGCCAGGCTGATGAGGAACCGAACAGCCAGGAGGAGAGGATGAAGGCACCGGATTTTGAGCTGGAGGACCAGTTCGGCCAGGTCCACAGGCTGTCGGACTACAAAGGGGCAACGGTGTTTTTGAACTTCTGGGCCACCTGGTGTCCGCCATGCCGCGCCGAGATGCCGGATATACAAAGACTTTATGAGGAATATGACAGAGAAGGGGATGAGGCGCTGATCGTCCTGGGAGTGGCGGGACCCAACATGGGGAATGAAAAGTCTCAGGAGGAGATCGCCGCTTTTCTGGAGGAAAACGGCTACACATACCCGGTGGTCATGGACCCGGGAGGGGAACTGTTTATGGAATATGGAATCTACGCGTTCCCCACCACGTTTATGATCGACAGGGACGGCAATGTGTTCGGATACGCCTCAGGGCAGCTTTCCTACGAGATGATGCAGGATATTGTTGAGCAGACCATGGAAGGAAAGAGACGGCAGTGACCCGCCCCGGGTATGACAGAAAGACCGGAAAGGAGTCTATGGGAAGGACAGGAAAGATATTGGCATTGGCGGCAGCGGCGGCCCTGGCTCTGGCAGGCTGCGGGCAGGGATCCGACAGCAGAGAGCCGGGAAACGGGAATACAGGGGAAAGACCTCTGAAAGTGGCGGCAACCTTATTTCCCTATTACGATTTCGCGAGACAGATCGGGGGAGATGTGATAGACTTGGAATTGATCGTTCCCGCGGGCATGGACAGCCACTCTTTTGAACCCACTCCGGCGGACATGAGGAAGTTTGAGGAAGCCGATGTGGTGATCCTAAACGGCGGAGTCATGGAGCACTGGGCACAGCAGGTGCTGGAATCGGTGGGACGGGAGGATCAGACGGTGGTGTTTATGATGGACTATGTGGAAGCGGTGGAGGAAGAGCTGGTGGAGGGCATGGAAGAAAGTGGTCACAGCCACTCCCACGGGGCTTCCCATGACGGCCATGAGGAGGGGCATTTCCACGATGACGGCCACCAGGAGGACATTGAGTATGACGAGCATATCTGGACTTCCCCGGTAAACGCCATAAGGTTTGTGGAGGTGATTACCCGCGTATTGTGTCAGGAGGACCCGGATCACCAGGCAGAGTTCGAGGCCGGAAGAGACCGGTATGTGAAGGAGCTTGAAGAAATTCATGAGGGCTTTTGCCAGGTAGCGGCGGACAGAAAGAGAAACTTAATTGTGGTGGGCGACCGTTTTCCCTTCCGGTATCTGGCGGACCAGTATGGATTTGAGTACCGGGCGGCATTTTCCGGGTGCGGCACGGACACAGAGCCCAGCGCCAGGACCATCGCTTATCTCATTGACAAGGTGGAACAGGAGGGGGTCCCGGCGGTCTACTATTTAGAACTGAGCAGCCACAGGGTGTCTGAGATCATCGGGGAGGAGACCGGGGCGGTTCCCCTGCTCCTCCACTCCTGCCACAATGTGACCAGAAGTGAATTGGAAAGCGGTGTCACCTATGTGGAATTGATGAGGCAGAATATAGAAAATTTGCGAAAAGGATTAGATGAGGACTAGATAAATGAGCGCGTTGATTACATGCAGCCATGTTGATTTTGGATACGAAAACCATGACGCGGTGGTGGATCTGACCATGGAGGTGGAGGAGGGAGATTATTTCTGCGTGGTGGGGGTCAATGGTTCCGGAAAGAGCACTCTGGTGAAAGGGCTTTTAGGACTTTTAAAGCCCACCAAAGGCACCCTTGTGGTGTCAGAGGAGCTGAAAAAGACCGGCATCGGCTATCTGCCCCAGCAGACGGCGGCCCAGAGGGATTTTCCCGCCACGGTCTATGAGGTGGTGATCTCCGGCGCTTTGGCCAGAAGGGGAAACCGTCCCTTTTACCGCCGCCAGGAGAAGGAGATGGCCGCGTCAGCCATGGAAAAGCTGGGGATTGAGGACCTTAAGCGCCGCTGCTACCGGGAATTATCGGGAGGGCAGCAGCAGAGAGTCCTGATTGCCAGGGCCCTGTGCGCGGCCAGGAAGCTGCTGATCTTAGACGAGCCTGTCACCGGCCTGGACCCCTGGGCCATCCAGGATTTTTACAATCTCACCAGAAGGCTTAACAGGGAGGGCGTGACCATCTTTATGGTGACCCACGATGTCGCCAACGCGGTGGGGCATGCCACCAAGATCCTCCATCTGCGCCAGAAAACCTTGTTCTTTGGAACGCCAAAGGAGTACGCGGGTACGTCAGAGGGCCGGGAATTTTTAGGAGGTGGACTTATATGAAGCTGATTGTGGAGATGTTGTCCTACCCCTTTTTGGTCAGGGCCTTTGTGGGAGGGATTTTGGTGTCTCTCTGCGCCGCCCTTTTGGGGGTCAGCCTGGTGCTGAAGCGGTATTCCATGATCGGGGATGGGCTGTCCCATGTGTCTTTCGGAGCCCTGTCCGTGGCCTTGGCCGCCGGGTGGGCCCCTCTTACGGTGTCCATCCCCGTGGTGGTGCTGGCTGCCTTTTTCCTTTTGAGGCTTACGGAAAACAGCAAGGTCAGAAGCGACGGCGCGATTGCCATGATCTCGGCGGTTTCCCTGGCCACAGGTATTGTGGCCACGTCATTGACCACAGGGCTGACCACGGATGTGAGCAGCTACATGTTCGGCAGCATCCTGGCCATGACCCCCGCCGATGTCAAGCTGTCCGCGGGTCTGTCCGCGGTGGTTCTGGGACTTTTCCTGTTTTGCTACAACAAGATCTTCGCGGTGACCTTTGACGAAAATTTTGCCAGGGCCACTGGGGTCAATGTGTCCCTGTACAACATTCTCACAGCTGTGCTGACAGCGGTGACCATTGTTCTGGGGATGCGGATGATGGGAGCCATGCTGATCTCCAGCCTGATTATTTTTCCGGCCCTGACTTCCATGAGACTGTTTAAAAGCTTTAAGGGCGTGGTGCTGTCCTCGGGGCTGGTGGCGGTGGTGTGTTTCTGCGGGGGTATGATTGGGTCGTACCGGTTTTCCACCCCCGCGGGTGCCAGTGTGGTGCTGGCGAATATGGGGGCTTTTGGATTATTTTGGCTGACAGCCAGGATCAGGGAGGTGTGGTATGGGAGAAAAAAATAATGTGGAGAAAATAAAAAAGAGGCGGACTCTGGGCCAGACTCAGTTTATCGCGGTTGGCTTTTTCGTGCTGATCATGACAGGAACCCTTCTGTTAATGCTGCCTTTTTCAAGCCGGGACCGGCAGAGCATGGATTTTTTAGGGGCGCTGTTTACAGCCACCAGCGCCTCCTGTGTTACAGGGCTTGTGGTGGCGGACACCTGGACGCAGTGGAGCCTTTTCGGCCAGATCGTCATCATCACCATGATCCAGATCGGAGGGTTGGGTTTCATCACCATTGGCGTCTATGTGTCCATTCTCCTGAGAAGAAGGATCGGGCTGAAGATGAGAGGGCTTATGCAGGAGAGCACCAGCGCGCTGAACATCGGCGGGATCGTAAGGCTGGCCAAGAAGATTATTGTGGGGACAGCCATCTTTGAGGGAGGCGGGGCGCTGCTTTTGTCTATCCGGTTCATTCCCCAATATGGTTTTTTCAGGGGCGTCTTCTACAGTGTTTTCCATGCCATATCCGCGTTCTGCAACGCGGGCTTTGACTTGATGGGACATGAGCAGCCCTACAATTCCCTTTCCGCTTACTATGATGACTGGCTGGTGAACTTAGTGATCATGTCCCTGATCATTATAGGGGGCATTGGCTTTGTGGTGTGGGATGACTTAAGCAAAAAGAAGCTGAATGTGAGAAAATACCTTCTCCAGACCAAGATCGTGCTGCTGACCACCGGGGTGCTGGTGTTCGGCGGAGCGGGGATCTTCTACCTTCTGGAGAAGGATCTCCTCATGGCGGACATGTCGGTCAGCGGAAAGATTTTGTCCTCCTTGTTCAGTTCCGTCACCGCAAGGACAGCTGGTTTTAACTCCATTGACACAGGAGCTCTGTCTGACGGCAGCAAGTTTTTGACCATGATCCTGATGTTCATCGGGGGAAGCCCGGGATCCACGGCAGGAGGCATCAAGACCACCACCATTGTGGTGCTGTTTCTCTTTGTCAACTCCAGCATCCGCAGGACCTACGGCGTCAATGTGTTTGGGAGGCGTCTTGATGAGGAGGCGGTGAAGCAGGCCAGCTCTGTGCTGACCATCAACCTATTCTTAGCCCTTTTTGTGTCCCTGGTGATTATGGGCGTGCAGCATCTGCCGCTGTCGGACACCTTATTTGAGACCTTTTCCGCCATCGGAACAGCGGGGATGACCACAGGGGTCACCAGGGATCTGGTGCCGCTGTCCAAGTTTTTAATCATCCTTTTGATGTACTGCGGGCGCATTGGAAGCATGTCCTTTGCTCTTTCATTTACACAGCAAAAAAGGATTACCAGGGTGCAGAATCCCTTAGAGTCTATCAGTGTAGGTTAGGCCATACAATTACGCAAGGAGGTATATACATATGAAGTCGATATTGATCATCGGGATGGGGCGGTTTGGCCGCCATCTGTGCAGGAATCTGGCGGATCTGGGAAATCAGATCATGATCGTGGACCAGGTGGAGGAGAATCTGGAGGAGATGCTTCCCTATGTGGTCAGCGCCAAGATCGGGGACTGCACCAATGAAAATGTGCTTAAGACCTTGGGGATCGACAACTTTGACATCTGTTTTATCTGTATTGGAACCAATTTCCAGAGCAGCCTGGAGATTACCAGCCTTGTAAAAGAGCTGGGAGGCCGCCATGTGGTCAGCAAGGCCAACCGGGATATCCACGCCAAGTTCCTTTTGAGGAACGGCGCCGACGAGGTCATCTATCCGGACCGGGATATCGCGGAAAAAATAGCGGTGAAATACAGCGCCAACCATGTGTTTGACTATATTGAGCTGACAGACGAGTACTCCATTTACGAGACCCCGCCTCTGCCAGAGTGGGTGGGCAAGAGCCTGAAAGAATCCGATATCCGCAACCGCCACCACATCAATGTCCTGGGAACCAAGAGAGGGGAACACGCGAATCTGATGCCCCCGGCCGATTATATCATCCGCTCAGACGACCACATGATGATCATCGGGAAAAAGACCGATATCGACAAGCTGCTGGAAGATATCAAATAACCGCCATGCTTGGGAAAACTCATTTGACGGCAGGGGTGGCCATTGCCGTGTGTGTCATGAGGCCGGGCACATTCCCGGAGCTTTTGGTGGGACTTGGGGCAGCTGTGGTCGGGTCGGTGATCAGCGATATTGATGTGGGCTCTTCCGGGTCAGGCAGGGCCGCTGACAGGATCATCTGGGTCTCCGCCGGAGCCGTGGCGGCGGTGGCGGCCATGGAGCGCTTCTGGAATGTGGGAGTGTGGGACATGATCCTGAGAAACAGCAGCCTCCTTCGGGTGGCGGCAGGGAGCCTTGGATTTATAGGGGTGTGCGCGTTCGGAAAGGCACAGCCTCACAGAAGCTTTATGCACTCGTTTTTGGCCCTGGGGATCCTCTCCATTATCATGGGGACCGTCCTGCCCGCGGCGGTGCCTTACTTTGCCCTGGCATTTCTCACCCACCTGGGACTTGATCTTTTGAATTATAAAAAGGTCCGTATTCTCTATCCCAGGCGGGGAGGCCTGTGCTTTCGGCTGTTCCACTCAGACGGGGCAGCCAACTGGCTGCTGTTTTCGGCAGGGCTGGTGATGGGCGTGTGGCAGGTGGGGATGTGCGTGTGGCGGATTCTTCGGTTACCCTATTTTTGACGATGCGTAAAGGATAAAAAAATGGTTGCGGCTGTATGAAAACTGTGGTAGAATAACCAGATATCGGCTGTTATGAAGACAGCGTGGGCACAGAAGGGCCTGAACCTGGAGTACAGATACATCGTTATATTTGGATAAAATGATCATGTCATGAAGGCATATGGATGTTCAGCAGAGGATCCATATGCCTTTTGTCGCGTGTTAGGAGGTGTGAGTCATGGCGGTGTATATTTTAAAACGGCTGGCGCGGCTTATGGCGGTGCTTTTAGGAGTCACCTTTCTCACGTTCATCATCACCCAGGCGGCTCCTGGAGACGGGGCCCAGATGCGGTATGTGTCCATGGGAATGATTCCGTCGGAGGAGCTTTTAGAGAAGACAAGGGAGGAGATGGGGCTCAATGACCCGGTGCTGGTCCAGTATGTCCGGTGGCTTGGAAATGCCCTTAAGGGGGATTTGGGGGAATCATCCAAATTTGGTGAGCCGGTCCTGGCCCAGCTGACAAAAAAGCTGCCCCAGACGCTGAAGCTGGCCGGCACCGCCATGGTCGCGGTGTTTGGGGTGTCCCTTCCCTTGGGAATCCTGACAGCGGTAAAGAAAAATAAATGCGCGGACTACTTTGTCCGGGTTTTCTCGTTCCTGGGCATTTCCATGCCCAATTTCTGGCTGGGACTGCTTCTCATGTATTTTTTCGCGGTGCGGCTTAAGTGGTTTCGTGTGGTAAGCGCCAACGATGGAATGGGCATGGTGCTTCCCGTGGCAGCTCTCGCCATCCCCATGGTGTCCGGCTATGCGCGGCAGATTCGGGGGGCTCTTTTGGAGGAGCTGAGCTCCAACTATGTGGCGGGGGCCAGAGCCAGGGGCATACCGGAGAGGACCATTATGCTGTGCCATGTGCTTCCCAATGCCATGTTTTCCATCCTAACTCTCGCGGGACTGTCTGTGGGCAGCCTTTTGGGGGGAGCGGCCATTATTGAGACCATCTTTTCCTGGCAGGGGATCGGAAACATGGTGGTGGAGGCCATACGGGTCAGGGATTATCCTCTGATCCAGGGGTATGTGGTGTGGATGGCAGTGATCTATGTGACGGTGAACCTGGCAGTGGATGTGATCTGCCGCTTTTTGGATCCCCAGACCCGGCTGAGAGGGAAGGTGGATTAGATGAGAAAAAAATGGATCCGCTTTTCTTTTTTTCTGGCTCTGGCCCTTCTGGTGACCGCCATGGCTTTCTGGGGATACCGTTTTGCCCCATATGATCCCCTGGAGACCGACTTCGGGGCCAAGCTGACGCCGCCGGGAAGGGAACACTTAATGGGAACAGACAATGTGGGGAGAGACGTGTTTTCCCGGGTCCTGTGGGGGGCCAGAAACTCCTTTTCCCTGACATTTCTTATGATCATCCTGGTGTCCTTTATGGGAACCTGGATCGGCATGGCGTCCGGGTACTTCGGAGGCATGGTGGACGCGGTTCTTATGAGGCTCACAGACATTTTGCTGGCATTTCCCGATACGGTTTTTGCCATCGCGGTGGCAGGGCTTTTGGGGCCCGGGCTTTTCAACACCGTTGTGGCCCTGTCCTTTGTGTGGTGGACAAAGTATGCCAGACTTGCCAGGGGGCTTGCCAATGTCATAAAGACTAAGGATTATATCACTCAGGCCCGGTTTGGGGGAGCGGGGACCATGAAGATATTGGTCTTCTATGTTCTGCCCAATATCATCCCCCAGGCGGTGATCATGGCAACCCTGGATGTAGGCGGCATGATGTTGGCCCTGGCTGGCCTGTCGTTTTTGGGCCTGGCCGCCCAGCCACCCGCGCCGGAGTGGGGAGCTATGTTATATGAAGGAAAATCTTACATGCAGACAGCGCCGTGGATCATGATTTTCTCCGGGCTGGCTATTTTTATCACAGTGATGGTCTTTAACCTGTTGGGAGACAGCCTGAGAGATCTTCTGGATCCGAGGGAGACTTGAAAAGAAAGGGAGAATGAACAGATGTTAAAAAGATTGGCGGTTTTATGTGGGTCCCTCCTGGGTGCCATGGCGCTTGCGGGCTGTCAGGGAGGAAGAGGGGACGACGGGCAGTTCCAGACTGTTGTTTTTCAAAGCAGCCAGGATTCCGGGGACAGGCATGTGAATGTGGCCTTTTTCTGGATCACCGCTGACTTAGACCCAGCGGTGGATTACCATGGCTGGGTGACCTCCCGCCTGGGAGTGGGGGAGGCGCTGGTGAGGCTCAACGACGACCTGGAGCTTGAGGGCTGTATCGCTGATTCCTGGGAAAATGTTGACGAGACCACATGGCGTTTTCACATTCGCGACGGAGTGACCTTCAGCAATGGAACTCCTGTGACAGCGGAGTCCTGTATGGCTTCTCTGGAGAGGGCGGTGTCCATGAATGACAGGGGAGCCGAGTATCTGAAAATTGATTCCATGGAGGCACGGGGCCAGACCCTGACCATCAAGACCACAGAGCCTAATGGAGCCCTGCCAAACAACCTGGCTGAGCCGGTGTTCATTATCACGGACACCAGCCTGGGGGATGAGGCGATCCGGCAGGCACCGGTGTGCACAGGGCCTTATGTGGTGGAGTCCTTTATCTCCGAACAGACCGCGGAGCTGGTGAAAAACCAGAACTACTGGGGCGGAGAACCGGGGCTGGACACAGTGACCGTGGTTCAGATCCCGGACTCGGATGCCAGGGCCATGTCTCTCCAATCCGGGGAGATCGACATTACCAACACCATTGACAACACCAGTGTAACCTTGTTTACCGATAATCCGGATTATAAGGTGTCCTCTATCATCAGTCCCCGGGTCAATGTGGCCTACATGAACCACGAGGACACAAGCCCTCTGTGTGATCTGGAACTGAGGAGAGCGGTGTCATTCGCGGTAAACCGGGAAGCTTACGCTGGTCTCATCGGAGGGAGCCCGGCTCACGGCGCCTATTCCGATGCCGCGCCTTTTGGCAATGAGACCATTGTCTCCTTTACCTATGACCAGGCTCAGGCGGAGAGGATCCTTGAGGAGGCGGGGTATGTGGACAGGGACGGAGACGGATTCCGGGAGAATCGGGACGGTTCCCCCATGGTGCTCCGGTATCTCCAGGCCGCTGACCACGGTTCCGCGGATTCCGCTATTCTGGCCGCGGCGGTGCAGTCGGATTTAAAAGCAGTGGGAATCCATATGGAAATCCTGGCAGTGGAAAACCTGTCAGATTACCAGAGCCAGGGGAATTTTGACTTTTACACGGCCAATGACAATTCAGCCCCCACAGGAGATCCCCAGGTGTGGCTGGAGACCATGTACACCGGCATGGGGACATCGGGAAAAAAGAATCTCACCAATTACCACAATGATGAGATCGACGGGATCGTGGAGGAAATGAACAGAACCTTTGACGCCAAGGGGCGGTATGAGCTGGCCTCCCGTGCCTCCCAGATACTCAATGACGACGCGGCCAATCTGTTTCTGACCAATTCTTATCTGAACATGGTCTCCGTCTCAAGGGTAAAGAACGCCGTTCAGCCGGTGGCGGATTATTACTTTATCACAAAAGACATTACAGTGGAGTAAGGGCATAAGAGGAAGACCATGGATATTTTAGAACTGGAAAATGTGACAGTAACATACAGCGGGGGAAAAGCCCCGGCAGAGCACATAAGCTTTCGGGTTCCCCAAAAGAGCATTGTGGCCATTGTGGGGGAATCTGGGAGCGGTAAATCCACGGTGCTCCGGGCTGTCATGGGACTTCTGCCTTCAGGAGGGAAGGTGGCGGAGGGGAGGATCCTCTTTGAGGGCCAGGACTTGGGAAAGCTGTCCCAAAAGGAGATGAGGCAGATCCGGGGAAAGGAAATAGCTATGATCTTCCAGAATCCAGGGGACTATCTGAATCCCAGGCGAAAGGTGGGAAGCCAGTATCTGGAGACTCTGGGCTGTCATCTGAGCCTTCCAAAACAAGAGCGGGTAAAGCTTGCCCTGAAAATGCTTGCCGCTTTAAAGCTGCCTGACGGAGAGCGGATCATGAACTCCTACCCGTTCCAGCTGTCAGGAGGCATGAAGCAGAGGGTGGCCCTTGCCATGGCTTTGAGCCTTTCGCCAAAGCTTCTCCTGGCTGACGAGCCCACCAGTGCCCTGGATGTGACCATACAGGCCCAGGTGGTCTATGAGCTGCTTAAGACCCGGCAGCGTCTGGGAACAGCCATGGTAATTGTTACCCACAATATGGGGGCAGCCTCCCGCCTGGCCGACTATATCGGCGTGATGCGGGCAGGAAAGCTGGAGGAATGGGGCACAAGGGATCAGATCATAAAAGCCCCAAGGAGTGAATATACAAAGGGGCTTCTGACAGCGGTTCCCACTCTCAAATAAAGCTTGGAAGGAGAGATGATTATGGAGAAGCAAATCCTAAAGCTGTCTCATGTGACCAGGGAATTCGAATTAAAGTCAGGAGAAAAGCTGAGAGCTGTCACCGATGTAAGCCTGTCTGTAGGACAGGGGGAGTTTGTGTTTGTGGCCGGGGAATCGGGATGCGGCAAGAGCACTCTGGTGAAGATGGCGGCCCTCCTGGAGCCAGTGACACAGGGGCGGATCCTGTTTGAGGGGGAGGATGTGACGGGCCTTAGGGGAAAGGGACTCCGCCAGTACCGCCGCCAGGTTCAGATCGTTCTTCAGGATCCGGAAAATGTGTGCGCCCCCCGGATGAAGGTGGGAAGGTTTCTCATGGAGCCGTGGATCAATTTTGAGAGAAAGAGCAGAAAAGAGGCCAGAGACATGGCGCTTTATTCCCTGGAAAGGGTAGGGCTTTCCGAGGAGTTTTTCCACCGTTATCCCCATCAGCTCTCCGGCGGCCAGCTGCAGCGGGTATCCATAGCCAGGGCCATTGCCCTTCATCCCAGACTGCTGATCTGCGATGAGGCCACCAGCGCCCTGGATGTGTCAGTCCAGAGGCAGATCCTGGAGCTGTTAAAGGAGCACCAGAGGGAGACCGGATACGGCGTGCTGTTTATCTGCCATGACCTGGCTGTGGCGGAGGCCCTGGGCACCAGGGTGGCGGTGATGTATCTTGGGCGGGTGGTGGAGATCATGGAGCTGAAAGAGGGGGAAAGCCTTAAAAAGATGGCCAGACACCCGTACACGAAGGCGCTGTTAGCCAGCACGCTTTCGGTTCAGGATGATCCTGAAGAGCCTTGGCGGATCATTTCCGGGGAACCGCCAAGCCCTGTGAGGATTCCGAAAGGGTGCGGGTTTTGCGAAAGATGTGTGGAGAGGATGGAGAGATGCCAAAAGGAGAGGCCTGAGCTTGGGCAGGTTGGGGGAGGGCATTGGGTGGCTTGTTTTAAAGGGCGCGAATCCGCCGCGGCAGAAAACGCGCCCTTTCATGACTGATTTTTCCGTTGTCCGCCAACCGTCCAGCGCCCGAAGACTGGAATGGATTTCGGATTTATTTTGTCAGGAAATAGTGGTCATATGACTATAAACTGTGGTACACTGAAAGAAATACCATAACGGAGAAGATTAGGAGAACCAACATGTCATTTATCAGTGTATTTGATGTACTGGGCCCCAATATGGTAGGGCCTTCCAGCTCCCACACGGCGGGGGCCTGCGCCATCGGATATCTGGCCCGGAAGATGAAGGGTCAGGAGGAGTTAAAAAAAGTGGAGTTCACTCTGTATGGTTCCTTTGCCAAGACCTACCAGGGACACGGGACGGACCGGGCTCTTTTGGGGGGGATCATGGGATTTGCCACAGATGATATCAGGATTCGGGATTCCCTCCAGATCGCCGGGGAGAGGGGGCTGGAGTTCTCTTTTGTGCCGGACACAGAGGAGGCTGACGTCTACCCCAACACCGTGGACATCCGGATGGTGGGGGTTGACGGCAGCGAGATGACGGTCAGGGGAGAGTCCATGGGAGGAGGAAAAGTCCGGATCGTCCGCATTGACCAGGTGAAGGTGGACTTTACAGGAGAATACAACGCGGTGATCGTGACTCAGCAGGACAAGCCGGGGGTGGCGGCCCATATCACAAAGGTCCTCAGCGAGAGACATGTAAATATTGCCTTTATGAGGATCTTCCGGGAGTCCAGGGGCGAGAAGGCCTATACCATCGTGGAATCCGACGATCCTCTGCCAAGTGATATAAGAGAAGAGCTGCTGGACAACCCCAATGTGGGGGAAGTCATGATTATTGAGAAACAATAAGGGGGAGTGGCAAATGATGGATTTTAAAAACGCAGAAGAGCTGCTTAAGCTGTGTGATGAAAACAACCAGCCCATATCTCAGGTCATGAGGCAGAGGGAATGTGACCATGGGGATGAGGATATGGATCAGATTCAGAGCCGCATGGAGCAGGTTCTGACCATTATGAAAGAATCTGCCTTCACTCCCCTAAAGACTCCGGTAAAGTCCATGGGCGGGCTTATCGGAGGAGAGGCAAAAAAGCTGGAAACCTGTTATCAGGAGGGGAAGGACATCTGCGGCGACACCCTGAGCACAGGCATCGCCTATGCCATGGCGGTGCTGGAGGTCAACGCCTCCATGGGAATCATTGTGGCGGCCCCCACGGCAGGTTCCTCGGGAGTGGTGCCGGGGGTGCTTCTGTCCCTCCAAAAACACCGCCATATCTCAGACAGCAGACTGGTTGACGGGCTGTTTAACGCGGGAGCCATAGGCTATCTGGCCATGCGTAACGCCACTGTGGCCGGAGCGGTGGGAGGATGTCAGGCAGAGGTGGGAGTGGCCGCGGCCATGGCGGCCTCGGCGGCAGTGGAGCTGATGGATGGCACGCCCCGCCAGTGCCTGGATGCCGCCTCCACGGTTCTGATGAACATGCTGGGACTGGTCTGCGACCCTGTGGGAGGCCTGGTGGAATACCCCTGCCAGAACCGCAATGCCGCCGGGGTAGCCAACGCCCTCGCGGCGGCCCAGATCGCCCTCTCCGGCATCCGGCAGTGGATCCCCTTTGACCAGATGCTGGCCGCTATGTACCATGTGGGAAGGCGGATTCCCTATGAGCTGCGGGAGACGGCGCTGGGGGGATGCGCGGCCACGGCTTTTGGGTGTGAATTCCGCAAAAAAGGGATGAGGCAGCCCTGACAGGAAAGTCAGGCCCCTTCCTCCGCCGCCTCCAGGATAATGTCGCGGAACGTGTCCAGAGGCTGGTCCGTCTTGGCGGAAATCAGGAAGATCTGGTCATAGGGACTGCCTTCATACAGAGGGCCATAGCCGCTTTCCTCCAGCTGGTCCCGGGCATCATCAACATAGGCGGAATAAAGCTCCCCCTGTTCCCTGCCCAGAAGGGCGGCGGCAAAGAAACCGTAAAAGTGGAGAAGGATCAGCATTTTTCTCACAGCGTCAAAGGTCACATGGTCATCTCCATTGAGAATATCGGATAAAAGCTGTCTGGAAGGGAAATTGATCCTGGCCAGCCGGGGAAGGCCGGCATTTTTAGAGAAGGATTTTTTTCCCTTTCCAGGTTCATAGAACCGGTCCAGGCGGATGCCTAAAATCTGGGACAGCATAAAATCCGCTGACGCTACATTCTGGCCCTTTAAGTCCTGGAAGGTGTCATGGTATAAAAAATATTCTCTCACTGCCAGGCCTTCCAGAGCTCCATATTCCACGTCTGACAGACTGGTCTTGTTTTTTCTGTGAGAATTTACAAGAGCCTGGTCATGGGCAGTGCCCTGAATACGGCCCAGAAGCCTTTTCAGTTCCCTTTTGGCGCTCTGATTTGATTCACCAAAGCTGCCCTTGTGAGATTTCACATAATCGAAAAATTCTTGGTCTGATCCAAGGGCCAGGATCTCTCTTTCCATATCTCCTGTAAATAAAGTGATTTCCCCATTATCCGATCCTTCCAAAGGATTCTGAAGTTTGCTGGCCTGAACATACAGTTCCTGGGCCGCGGCGTAGTCTTTTCCAACAGAAAAACAATAGCAGTATACAGACTCCAGGAGACAGCGGCAGTTAAAGGCCCGGCTTAAGTACACATGCTGAAAGAAATCACATACCTGAAAATAGTCAAAATTGAAAACAAAACAGAGATTATGCATCCTTTTTCGGCTCCGGCTTTCATAAAAAGGACGGCTTTCTCCGGAAAACCAGCTTTTTAAGGTGGGTTTTTCGAAGGGAACCGAGGCATTCCGGTACATGCCGCAGAGAAAGTGGGTACAGGCATCCCTGTCCTGAAGATCCCCTGTGTAGCCGTAATTTCTCAAAAGCCCAGCCAGTTGAAGGGAAAAGGATTGACAGAGGCGGGTGTCTGTGGCGGCGGATTGCTGTAGGATATGATCAATATAGGACATGGAAGATTCCTCCTGTTGGTATTTTAAACTTTTTTACCGTATCATATCATTTTTAAGGTAAGAATGGAAGACGCGCTCCCCTTTTTGTGATAAGATATTTTAAAGATTAATATGGGCAGAGGTAAGAACTATGGATAATCGAAAGGCCCTGGAGCCGGGAACCGTAATAGAGGTTTACAAAAACAAGGAAGAGACAGGGCCAAAGACCTTGTTTCAGATCAGCAGAGAGGTGGGGCGGGGAGGAAGCTGTATTGTCTATGACGCCAGTTATGTGGATTCTGTAGGAAGCCGCCACCTGGTCCGGCTAAAGGAAAGCTTTCCATATAGAATAAAATTTTCCCGAGATGAAAATGGCTGCCTGCGCCCTTCCCCTGGACAGGAGCCCGGGTTTTTAAGAGAGCAGGACAAATTTATTAATTCCTACAAAAACCAGGTTGAGATCAGAAAAGAGATGGGCCTAACCAATATAACCGTCAGCGCGTTTGAGCTTTACTACGGCAGGGGAACCGTCTGCTCGGTAATGGATTACAGCCAGGGGGCCGATTACGGCAGCCTGGGACCAGAGGAGTTGGGGAAGACTTTGAGGAGAACAAAGGCAGTGGCCGGGGCTCTGGAGCAATATCACAGGGCAGGATATCTGCACCTGGACATAAAACCGGAAAATATCTGGATCATCCCGGAGACCATGGACCTGGTACAGCTGTTTGATTTTGACTCTGTCATAAGAAAGGAAGACCTTAAAGAGGATCCAGGCCGGAAGATTTGCTTTACACAGGGGTTCGCGGCACCGGAGCTGGTGTCTGGAAATGTGGAAAAAACAGGTCCGGCCGCGGATATCTACGGACTGGGAGCGCTTCTGTTTTTCCGTCTCATGGGCACATGTCCTCAGAGGGAGGACAGGGAATATCAGGCTGTCTATGACTTTTCCAGGCTTCGGGAGGAAAATGCCTGGTGCCAGCCCTGCTTTTTTCGGAAGCTGGGAGAATTTTTCCACCGGACACTGGCGTCGTCCCCCAGCCTTCGGTTTGCGTCTGTGGACCAGGCGGCGGAGGCTCTGGAGGAACTGATGAAGCTGTCAGATCCTGACAGGGTCTATGGGATATCGAATTTTTCTTATCACCAGAACTGCTTTGTGGGAAGGAAGAAGGAATTAGGTGAGATCAGGGAGCGGCTGGAAAGGAAACACCTGCTGTTTCTCCACGGAATCGGCGGCATCGGCAAGACCGAGCTGGCCATGAATTATGCTTATGAAAATGAAAACCGCTACGACACCATCCTAATGCTCCGGGTAGAACACAGCCTGGAGAACAGCCTGGGGCGGGAGGACATCAGGCTCCACAACTTTGCCAGGGAGGAGTCTGAGGAAGCAAACCAGTACGCCAGGCGGAAGCTGGCTGCCATGAAAGCCTGTCTCAGTGAAAATGACCTGCTGATACTGGACAACTTTGACCTGGAAAAGGATGAACTGCTGGATGAGGTGCTGGAATCGCGGTGCCGGATCCTGGTCACATCCCGGTACGATTTTTCCGACTGGAATTACCCCCAGATGGAAGTGGAGGCTCTGGAGAACATGGAGGAGCTTCTCACCCTTTTTAAGGCTTTTAACCCTGTCCCCTATTCCCCGGAGGAGATGGAGGCAGTGGAGGACCTTATAAAGCTGGTGGAATGCCACACCATGCTGACGGAGCTGCTGGCCAAAAACTTAAGGATTTCCGGAAAAGCCCCGTCAGAGCTGAGAGAGAAACTTCAGGATACAGCGGGAACCTCCAGCCTAGAGCCGGAACCGGTGTGGCATCGGAAAGATAAGGTCCAGTGTCAGGCCGTTGTCCAGGAACATTTAAAAAAGTTGTTTGATATCAGTGAACTGGGGGAAAAAGAGCTGCGGGTTCTGGATAATCTGTCTCTGTTTGCCGGAGTCTGGATCCAGAGGCATATGTTTCTGCGGTGGTGCCAGGAGGACATGGGCAGGGAACTGGATGATATGATCCGGAGAGGCTGGGTAGAAAACAGCAAAGGGGAGGACAAGATTTCTCTTCACCAAATTATCCTGGATCTGATTTATGAAGAGCGGAAACCCGGAGGAGAAAGCTGCGGGGGAATAATCCGCTCCATGACAAAATACGCCTGTGAGAAATTGGAAAACAGGGTAGATGAAAACGTCAGGGACAAACTTTGCGGTATCTTCGCCAGAAGGCTTCAGGGAATTCACCAGGACACCTTGGCCTTTTATCTGACTTATTGTGAGAAAATTTACCGTGAGCCCCAGTGGATTTCTTTGTGTCTGGAAGAATATGGAAAGAGAGAGGAAGAACATGGAGACCAGCTGGCGAGAATCTGGCGGGTTAAGGGGGAGGAGGGGCTGAAAAAAGTTTTAGATCTGGAATACTATGGCGAAGAAGAGGCCCAGAAAGAGGTCTTGGCTGAGGCTGTGTCTTATCTGGAGAAAGCAGTCTGGTATAAAGAGAGGTCCGCGGGGAGAAAGGAGTATGGGGAATTTCTGTACTTCCTGGGAAAATATTGCGGCGATATCGCGCAAGATTTTATGATTGAGGAGTCGGTATCAATCATGATTGATTCTTTTGGCCTTAAGTGTATGGAACAGGGAGTGGAAATCTATGAAAGAGAAGAAGGAAGGGATGAAAGCCTGCTGACAGATATGTACAACAGCCTTGTAGAATTCTATGACCCAGAAGCCTTTATAATGGTAAGACCTGAGCATTTTGGAAACATAGAAAAACAACTTTACTATGCCAGAAAGAGAGAGAAAATCGATCATTTCCATCAGATATCTTTTACAGATGCCGGGGAACAGGCAGAGCGCCTGGGGAATCTGGAGGAAGCGGCGGAATATTTCCTGATGGCGGAGGAGAAGGGGGAAGATGAGATAGGGATCTATGTGGATCAGCCAGGATATCTGTATGAGAAGGCAGGTCAGTATGACAAGGCCCTGGCCTATTTTATAGAGCGGTACGAAAGGCAGAGGGATACTTGGCAGGGAAGCCGGGCTCTTAGCATCGGACGGTTATACCGAAAAAAGGGCAGCTATGAGGAGGCGGTCCGGTATCTTGAAGAAAGCATGGAGTATTTTCAGAAAAAATTGATGAGAAACAGGGAGCAAGAGTGGTGGAAAGAAGAAATTTTGGAAAATTACCTGGAATTATCCCTGATTCCCTGGGAGAAAAGCCAGGAGAACTGGAAAAAAGGACTAGAATTTTATGAGCGGGAGCGGAAGGTGATGAGACTGAGCCAGAGAGCGCTGGATTTTCAGATCCTGTGGGGGGAAAGGCTGATAGCTGCCATTGAAGAGGAGACAAGAAGGGAGCGGAGAGCCTGGTTGAAGCCAGGAAAAAGAGAAAAATCCAGGCACTTAAACCAGATCGGGAAAATCCTCATAGACGGGGGAAGGAATTGCCTAGAACATTATGCTTCTGGGGAAGAAGGACGAAAGATTGTGGAGATGACGGAACAAATCTGGCACAAGATTCCCAACGTCTCTTTGCGGATAGAAATTCTGACCATCTGTGGAGAACTGTTCCAAAACATGATTCCTGAAAACTGGGAAAGAGAAAAGGAATTTTACGAAAAAGCCCTGGAACTTTTGGAGAAAAGGGGGCAAGGGAAAAAACTTCAGGCCATGGAGCTGCGAAAAAATCTTACCAGGGTATGCCGTTCTCTGGATCTTGAGGAAGAAGCCAGAGTCTATGGCAGAAACTGTGATTACGAGATGCTGGCAAAAGAAAAAGTTAAGGAGGCAAAAGACCAGGACATCTACGACAATGCTTCCAGGCTCAGAAAGCAGATGGAAGCATGGAAGGAAGCAGGGGATAGCATCAGAGAGACCGTTTCCGATGAGGAGAAGGGCATAGATAGGGTCAAGTGCCTTGACCGGGCCGTCAGATGCTATAGGCAGGAACTTTCTCTGTGGAAGCAGATGGATGAGGAAGGGAAGAGAAAAAACCTGTTCTGGTTTAGCCAGAGCTGGGGACATCTGGCGGAAACCGAGAAAGCCATGGGAGAGCATGAGAAAGCCCGAAAAACTGTTTTGTGCTGGCGGCAAGAAGTTGTGAGACAAATCAGGGAGGGACAATTTGACAGGTGGAATATGATCAGCCAGATAAACGGCCTTGCCCGAATTTTCCAAAAACTCCAGGACACAGACTGGGGGATCCTCTGCGCCCTGGAGAGAGGAATCCTGGAACTGGAGGCAGAAGGAGGGTACGACTGGCAGAAAGCAGACGCGGACAGCGCCGGGGAAGCCTTTTTCGGACGTGTGGACCAGGGAATTACAAAGAAACAGATCGACATAGTCCTGGATGTATGCCAGGATGTTCTGAAATTATGCCATCACGAAAAAAAGCAGGCGCTCATGGAAGCCTGCCAGAATGTGGTAAAACGATTTAGCGAAGAACAGGTCTCATTCAAATAGAAGAGAAAAAGTCATTTTTACAAATTTTTCCAAGGATCAGATATACTGATTTTAAGAGGAACTCTGGCGGTTGTAGGCTTTTTTGGCCGAACCTCTGGGGTTTTCTTCATGTACGCGGAAATCCAGAAGTTCTTTGGCGGGAATCTGCAGCACGTCGGCGATGGAAAATAGGGTGTCCAGAGAAATATGTGTCTTCATATTAGGTGCCTCGATGTTGGATATATGGGTGCGGCTTAAATCCGTAAACTCGGCCAGGTCCAGTTGGGTAAGACCCCGGAGCTTGCGGTAGTAGGCGATATTGAGGCCTAGCTGCTTGTAATAGGACTGATATTCTGATTTCATGGTGCTACCTCCTGAATAGTATTATTTTAAACTATGGGATTAGAGGGGTTAAACCAATTAAATATATGTAAAAGCAAAGAAAATATTTGCAAAAATTGACATAGATGGTATAATGGCGGTAGATACTTATACCTATTTCGGTTCTGAGTTGAGCGACGCCAAGACCAATCCAGACCGATCCGTGCGCTTCGGAGGATAGTATGCTACCAAAGTACGTATGATGCTGACCATGAAAGTAATGTACTAAAACAGGAAGGGGGGATATAAATACAGTAGATTTTGTGCTTACGGAAAGGAGGAAAATATGGGATTTTGGGAAACAGCAGGAGGAGTTGCGAAATTTGTTGTTAGTAACGCAATGTCACAAGCTGCAGATGTTAATGCGAGAAGATCAAGAGATAAAAGATATTCTTCAGAAGAAAGAAAGGAATTTCGTGAACAGGCAGACCAGTATCGCAAATGTGCAAGGAAAGTAAATAACATAAATAGTATGTCTGATTTATTTGATTCAGAAAATTCAAATGATGATATGGCATGATTTTACAGGAGGGAGAAAATTTTATGGGAACATTTATTGAATATATGTGTAAAACTTGTGGGATGAAGGTAAGCCGAGGACAGAATTCAGGGAGGCCCAATCCGGGAAGGTGCCCCAAAAGTTCCAATAAAGGTCCGCATAAATGGATTATTAACAGAAGAATTTAGGTTAATTACAAAAAATAAGGAGACTTAGGTTTTAAGGATAAGTGGACAAAGAAGTGAGAAATTTTTGTCCACTTATTTATCAGGGAGAATAAATTGAACGTAAGAATCAATCGAATACTTGAAGAAACAATAAGTGAGGGACCAGGAAAACGTTTTTGTATTTGGTTCCAGGGTTGCAGCTTACATTGTCCAGACTGCGCAAATCGTGAACTATGGGATTTTGAGGGCGGAAAGGAATATGTGATAGAAGAAATACTGGAAAAAATAGAAAGACATGCTACTATGGTAGAAGGAATTACATTGCTGGGGGGCGAACCCTTTGAGCAGGCCCAGGCCGTCGAGAGAATAGTTTCTATGTCGAGAAAATGTGGGTTATCTGTTATTATTTTCAGTGGATATTTATATGAAGAGCTTGTAAAGCTAGATAGTCTGTATATAAAAAAAATATTGCAGCAAACAGATATTTTAATTGACGGCCGGTATGAAAAGGAGAAACATGATTTATCAAGACCATGGGTAGGATCTGTAAATCAGAAATATGTATTTCTCACGGAACGTTATAAAAATTTTTCTTTAGATGAAAATAAAATAGAAATTAGGATATGTCGGGATGGTAAGATCAAAATAAATGGAATGACAGATATTGATGAAATCAAAATGTGGTTTTAAAGGAGTCAAAAGATGGAGAAAAGCGGAGAACACGGAATTGAACATACCAAAAAGCTAGTAGCAAATCTTCTAAAAGCAAGATTTCCTTTTATTTATATTTCAACATGGGAAGAAGGGCGAATCCTTGATATGATTCAGGATATTGCTGTAGACGAAGAAAAGATAAAGACAAGAAGGAAGGTATATATATGGAGTCAAACAGAAGGGATACAATGCGATTACCAACAGATTGGCAGTGCTGAAAACAAAAACCCAAAAAAAGCATTAGAGTATATAGATGGATGCGATGAGGCCTCTATTTTTATTATGAAGGATTTTCACATTTACTTAGGTGTTCCTGGGAAAGCAGTTGATTACGAGATCGTCCGTCAATTACGAGATTTGGCAGTCTATATGAAAAACAGCACAAAGCCGAAAAATATTGTTTTTATATCACCTGTTG
>CAJUSJ010000010.1:16158-71496 GCA_910588865.1 uncultured Lachnospiraceae bacterium | reverse complement strand
GTCAATCGTTTTTAAGGTTCTATCCTTATATTCTTCTGGAACTAAAACGATTGGATCCTCATAAATATTTCCTTTTTGAGTTTCGGCAATCATTTCTCCATTATAATAATATTTTCTATCTACCTCCCAACAGACAGGAACATTTTCTTCCGGAAGATTAAACACCTTATCCAACTCAAGCATTTTCAGCTCTTCAACATAAACTGGCCGTGGCGCATTTAGGGTTTCTTTCTCTTCTATATACTCTGATAAAATCACACCATTGTTGTCCAAATCCCATTTTATTTTAAACATAATATTATGTATCTCCTAATTATAATTCACCCTATAATTTGGTTCCAAGCTGACAACCTTATAGTTTTCTTCCTCTAAAAACATATGCATCTGTTATTTCATAAGATATTTTACAACACTTTTTACAAATTTTCTACTCCTATTCGCCATCTGCCTCTCATTAATAAACTCACAATGGAACATCTGCCAGAACAGCACCCACTATGAAAAACCATTTAGGTAAGAATTTCCTATTTAATAGAGATAGTATAGCAGACTTTCAAAGACTTTTCCACATCTTTTTGAGTCCCTATACTTGCCACCTCCCCCCTTGTCACAACTCGTACAATTAAATAAGCTGGCATCAATATTCGGCTGCCAGCTTATTCTCATTTCTCCAAAAGAGATTATTGTTTAAAATTGTGTGTCCTTCTCCCTACACATCCTCCAACCTCAAATGCCTAGGCAGCCCATCCACCATCATAGGCGTCAATTCCGCCTGGATCAAAGGTCTCACATAATTCACAAAATCCTGTGTCACATAATCCCCATCCTCATTAATCCACTCTCTGGGAACCTTTTTCTCCACATTGGCGATCTTATGGACATCATAAATATCCGTCACACAGATATAGGGGTCATCAGACACTCTTTTCAGGATAATCATCTTCCCTGTCTCGCCCTCAAAAGCAGCCTTCACCGCGGCTCCGCCTACCTGGAAGGCCTCGGTGATATCCACCCGGCCTACGATGTGGGATGCACACCTTTGCAGGGAATTGAACTCAATCGCCCTGGTCTTGCAGCCCATCTCCTTGGAGATCCGGTTGGCCAGATACCGGGAGGTTCCGGTCAGCTGCTTGTGACCAAAGGCGTCCACATAGTCAATATTATCTGTCAGCTCGCACACATACCGGCCGTCAGCCACCTTCACGCCCTCGGAAATGGCCACCACAACCGACTTTTTCACTTTCTGCAGATCCGTGACCTTCTTCATGAAGCCGTCCACGTCAAAGGTGATCTCAGGCAAAAACAGCATGTCCGGTCCTTCGCAGTCTTCCCCCGCGGCCAGGGCCGCCGCGCCTGTAAGCCATCCGGCATTTCTTCCCATGATCTCAAGAAGGGTCACCTGCTCCTGGTCGTACACCAGGCCGTCGCGGATAACTTCCTTTGTGATGGACGCGATGTATTTGGCGGCGCTTCCGAAGCCGGGAGTGTGGTCTGTCACAGCCAGGTCGTTGTCAATGGTTTTGGGAACACCCATAAAGCGAATCTGGCTGCCATTTAACAGGGCATAGTCAGACAGCTTCTTGATGGTGTCCATGGAGTCGTTTCCTCCTATGTAGAAGAAATACTCGATCTCCAGCTTCTCTAAGATCTTGAAGATCTTGTCATACAGCTCTGTGCCGTCCTTGATATCCGGCAGCTTATAACGGCAGGAACCCAGGAAAGAAGAGGGGGTTCTCTTCAACAGGTCAATATCCAGGTCACTCTTGATGTGGTCCGCGAGGTCTACCACCCGCTCCTCCAAAAGTCCCTGAACGCCGTGGAGCATCCCATATACCTTGTTGGCTCCCCGGTCCATGGCTGTCTTGTAGACGCCAGCGAGGCTGGAATTGATCACCGCGGTGGGACCGCCGGACTGGCCTACGATTACATTGCCTTTCATTGATTCTGACATAAATAAATACCTCCGTATATTATTGGTGTTGCTTTCCCGTTGAGACACACAGCCGCCTTCTGGGCCTTAAATGCCCTCCCCCTCTTTTTGGCGGGTGTGTAATGGACCCATGCCAGGAAACCGCCAGGGGCGGATTCTCTGGCCATGGATCTGCTGCCTTTTTCATATGCCGCGGGCATAACCGCCCCGGGTACAACTGACGTTTCCGCTTCAGCTTTTGTCCCCAATAAACCTGGAATCCGCTCCGGAAATATGAGGGGATCCTCCCAAACGCTTATGGTAAGCGGCCATTTTGTTTTTGCTGGCCGTAAATGGTCTTTTTATCTGGCCATCTCGCTTTGATGGCCTATATGATTGTGGGCTTTGATGATGGTCTCGATCTCTTCTAAGTTGGAAGAGGGAAGGTCTCCTGGTATGGTGTTCTTCACAGCACTGGTGGCGTTGCCGTAGCGGACAGCCCTGGCGCAGTCAAACTCACTGGTCAGAAGGCCGTAGAGAGCGCCGGAAATATAGGCGTCGCCGCTGCCGATCCGGTCCACCACATCGATGTCCCTGTAGGGTTCCTCCTCAAAGTATTCCTGCTTTTTCGCGTCGTACATGATGGAACCGAAGGTGTGGCGCTTTGGACTGTGAACCACCCTCTGGGTGGAGGCCACGATGGAGATGGGATACTCCTGTGTAAAGCTCTTCATCATCTCCTTGGCAGTCCCTGTCTTTTTAAATGTGAGGCGGGCCGTGTCTTCTGAGCAGAAGAAAATGTCCACATATGGAAGGATCTTCTCAATGCACTCCCTGGCCTCCTCACCGGTCCACAGATTGCCCCGGAAATTCACGTCAAAGGACACCAGGGTTCCAGCCTCTTTGAACCGCTTCATCATCTCCACAGTGGTGTCTCTCAGGTTTTGGCTGAGAGCCAGGGTGATCCCGGTGGTGTGAAAACATCTGCTGGCGCTGTAGGCCTCCTGCGGAATCTCGTCAATGTTCAGGGAGTAGAAGGAACTGTTGCTTCGGTCATAGATTACCTTGGGCTTCCTGGGATAGGCGCCATTTTCATAATAATAGATCCCCACCCTGGCTGAGGGGGAACTGTCATAGAGGAAAAAGTCGTCGCTGACCCCGTAGGAGCGGATCTTGCTTTTCATAAAGCTTCCCATGTCATGGGAAGGCAGTTTTGAGATGATCCCCGTGTGGAGCCCTAACAGAGCCACGCCCACAGCCACGTTCAGCTCCGCCCCGCCTACCTGTTTTATAAACGTATCTCCTCTCACCAGACGGTCATTGTCAGGGGGAGAGAGGCGCAGCAGAAGCTGCCCCAGTGTGAGAAGGTCAAATGTTCGTTTTTCTTTCATATGCTACCTCTTTCTTCTCCGGGTGCCGCGTTCCCCGATCCGCTCCGGGAACTGGTCGGGAAAAGCTTAGAAAAGGACAGACCTGATGCTCCTGTGAGCATAGAGCTGTCCTTTTCCAGTGTTGTCAGTTATTGTCCCCTGGGCCTGCTGCCCGATCTTCTATTTTCAAATAGCACCAAACAGCCCGTGGAGGTTCTGTTCTGTTCTGTCCGCGGTGATTATCTCTGTACACGTCCTGAGCCGTCGCCGCCTGCCAGGCTCTCAACATCAGCCCGGGTAACCAGGTTGAAGTCGCCGGGGATGGTGTGCTTCAGGGCGGAAGCCGCCACCGCGTACTCCAGAGCGGCCTTCATGTCTTTTCCGTCTGCCAGACCGCAGATCAGGCCTGCCGCGAAGGAATCCCCGCCGCCTACCCGGTCAACGATTGGAGTGATATGGTATTTTCTGGAGTGATAGAACTCCCTTGTCTTGCCGTCCATGATGCACGCGGACCAGCCGTTGTCGGAAGCGCTGTGGCTCTCTCTTAAGGAGCTGATGATGTACTTGAAGCCGAACTTGTCTGCCATCTGGTTGAAGATGTCAACATAGCCTGCCAGCTCCAGCTCGCCGGAGGTCACATCGGTGTTGCCTGGCTTGAAGCCCAGAACCTTCTCAGCATCTTCTTCATTGCCAATGCACACATCCACATACTGCATCAGATTGGTCATAACCTTCTGAGCCTTCTCGGAGGACCACAGTTTCTTGCGGAAGTTTAAGTCAACGGACACGGTTACATTGTGAGCCTTGGCGGCTTTTAAGGCAGCCTCGGTCAGCTCGATGGCAGCGTCGCTGACAGCGGGAGTGATGCCTGTGAAATGGAACCAGTCAGCGCCCTCGAAGATCTCGTCAAAGTTAAACTGGTCAGGAGTCGCCGTGGAGATGGAGCTGTGGGCTCTGTCGTAAACCACATTGGACGCTCTCATGGCGGAGCCTGTCTCCAGGAAATAAATGCCCAGACGCTCGCCGCTTCTCGCAATGTGCTTTGTGCCTACATTGTACTTTCTTAAGGCGGCTACGGCGCACTCGCCGATGGGGTTGGCCGGAACCGCTGTGACGAACTCAGCGTCATGGCCGTAGTTGGCAAGGGATACGGCTACATTGGCCTCGCCGCCGCCGTAGTTGACGTCAAATTCGTCAGCCTGGATAAATTTCTCGTTGTTTGGTGTGGACAGTCTCAGCATGATCTCGCCCATGGTTACAATCTTTGCCATTGTTTCTTTCTCCTTTTTTTATATTACTCTGAAAACCTGCCGCCGGGTGGGCGGCGTGGATCCAGGTATGCCAGACGCGCCCGCCGGACTTTCCTGTGTCGGTCCTGTCCGCCCCGGGACGCGTGAAGGTTTCTTTTTATCTCTTGGCCGGGGCCTGGGAGCATATATCCCGCTCTCCTTCCGCCCTGGCCATGGTTCTTGATAATCTGTTGGAAAATTTACTTTCTCGCTGCCGCTACGGCCTCCACGAACTCTTTGGCCTTTGCTGTCACCGCGGCGAAATCTCCGGTCTTCGCTCCCTTGGTCAGGCTGGAGCCGGTACCTACGGCATAAGCGCCTGCCTTGATCCACTTGTCAACATTGTCCACATCTACGCCGCCGGAAGGCATGAACTCGCCCTGGGGAAGGGGTCCCTTGAAGGAGCTGATGGCCGCCGGTCCCACGATGTTGCCCGGGAAGATCTTGATGATGTCGCAGCCCGCTTCCATGGCCGTGATGGCCTCTGTTGGGGTCATAACGCCCGGGAGCATGGGAACTCTGTAGCGGTTGCACAGCTTCACGGTCTCTACATTAAGGCCCGGACTCACAACATAGTTCGCTCCGGCCAGGATCACCTGTCTCGCGGTCTCCGGATCAAGAACAGTGCCCGCGCCGATGACAACCTTGTCGTTGTCCTTGTACTTCTTCACCATGGCGGCGATAAAGTCGATCGGGTTGCCCTCATCCATGGTCATGGTAATCTCGATGAAATTGATCCCGCCCTCAATGATGGCGTCAACCACTTTCTCGCCCTGCTCCAGATTCTTTGCCCGCACTACGGCGACAAGGCAGTCTTCCTTCATTCTTGCTAATACCTGTTCTTTTTTCATGGCTTTCTTCTCCTTCTCCTTTACTAATTCGTATATGCGAATCATCTTCGCAAACACGATTGATATACTTAGATATTAACTGCTTCTGTCCTGTTTGTCAATAGGATTTCAATTTATTTTCCCCAAAAATCCCAGAAGCCTGGACACCTCTTCCGCTTTTTTGCTCACCAGCCGCCCCAGGGCCTCATAGTCCTCTCCCGGCTTATACAGGCTGGATACGCTGATGGCTCCCATAACGCTGTTGTCCGGCCCGAACACCGGGGCTCCCGCGCACTCCATATGGTCCTCCATCTCCCTGGCATCCAGGGCATACCCCTGACTCTTCACCCTGTCAAGCTCCCTCTCCAGGGCCTCAAGGGTCATGATGGTGTTGTCTGTCTTGCGCCGGAAGGTGATCCGGCTGGTCACCTGCTGCCTGGTGCCCTCGTCAGTGTAGGCAAGGATGGCCTTTCCTAAAGAGGTACAGTACATGGGGTTCTTGGTGCCCACTGTGGCTGTGGTGATAATGGGATTCTCCGGCTCAAACTTGCAGATATAGACCACCTCATGGTCCGAGCGCACGCCGAAGAACACGGTCTTTCCCACTTCCCTGGAAAACGCCTTCAGCTCCGGCTCGATCACTCCCAGAAAATCCAGGTTGTTGGTGTAATTAATGCCGATGCGGTAGGCGGTCAGCCCGATGGTGTAGGTCTGCTTCTGTCCTTTTTGCACATTGGCCATGCCCATCTCCACAAGGGTGGTGATGATGTCGTAGGCGCTGGTCTTTGGAAGGGACAGCTGTTCGCAGATATCGTCCAGGGTGATCCCCTCCGGGTTCTTAGAAACCAGCTTCAGTATCTCAACGGTTCTCTGTGTGGTGCGATTAAGTTTCATCTCTCATGCCTCCCGAAAGCGCTGTATGCCGCTAAAATCACTTCTGGAATCAAATCCCCTCCGAAAAGGCCACCACAGAAAGTCTACAGAGTCACGCCCTGCTTAAAGATGGCCATATCGTGGAATCCGGCCTCCTCCGCCTTCACCTTTCTTCCGGAAGCGACCTGGATCACATAGTCGAACAATTCCTGGGCCAGCTCTGCCTTTGACTTGTCCTCCACCATCCGCCCCGCGTTGAAGTCGATCCAGTTATCCTTCTTCCCCGCCAGGGCAGAGTTGCTGGAGATCTTCACAGTGGGAACAGGGGATGCGAAGGGTGTCCCTCTTCCTGTGGTAAACAGCACGATCTGAGCGCCGGATACCGCCAGCGCCGTGGAGGCCACCAGGTCATTGCCGGGAGCGCTGAGCAAGTTTAACCCCTTCACCTTCACCGGCTCTCCGTAGGCCAGGACGCCCTTCACCGGAGCGCTGCCGGACTTCTGGGTGCAGCCTAAGGACTTGTCCTCCAGGGTGGAGATGCCGCCCTTCTTGTTGCCCGGGGATGGGTTCTCATAGATGGTCTGGTTGTGGCTGGTAAAATAGTTCTTAAAGTCATTGATCAGATTCACGGTCTTGTCAAACAGCTCTTTGGTCTCGCAGCGGTTCATCAGGATGGTCTCCGCGCCGAACATCTCCGGCACCTCTGTCAGGATGGTGGTTCCGCCCTTTGAGATCAGCAGATCGGAAAACGCGCCCACAGTTGGGTTGGCGGTGATGCCGGACAGGCCGTCTGAGCCGCCGCACTTCATGCCGATCACCAGCTCGCTGGCGTCAATGGGCTCTCTGGTAAAGCCTTTCGCGTAAGCCGCCAGCTCCTCCAAAATCTCCATGGCCGCCTGATGCTCATCCTCCGCGTCCTGGCACTGAAGAAACCTTACCCGCCGCTCATCGTAGTCGCCGATGTACTCCTTCAGCACCGGGATGTTGCTGTTCTCACAGCCCAGCCCCAGCACAAGGACTCCTCCCGCGTTGGGGTGATGGATCATGTCCGCCAGCACGGTCCTGGTGTGCTCCTGGTCGTCTCCCATCTGGGAACAGCCGTAAGGATGGGGAAATGCCACCACTTCCTCCAGACTTCCTCCCACAAGCTTCTGGGCCTCCTTCTCCAGGGCCCTGGCAATGGAATTGACACAGCCCACAGTGGGGATGATCCAGATCTCGTTGCGCACCCCGGCCTTGCCGTCCGTGCGCCTGAATCCCTGGAAGGTGGCGGGGCCGCCTTCCGCCACTGACGGGTTGGTGGGCTCATACTCATAGGTGAGAAGATCCCCCAGAGCGGTCTTCAAGTTGTGTACATGTACCCACTGTCCCTTAGCGATAGCTTCCTTGGCAAAGCCGATGCGGAAGCCGTACTTCACCACCTCCCCGTCTTCCTCTACAGGCGCGAGCGCCACCTTGTGACCCTGAGGGATCTCCTCCAGTGTGGTCACGGAAATGCCTCCGATCTCAAGAGTCTCTCCCTTGGCGATGGGGCGCAGGGCAACCGCTACGTTGTCCTCCTGGTTAATCTTGATGACATCCTGCATGTTCTCCTCCATTCCGCGCATGCTTCACAGCACATCCTATCCTTATTTTGTTCTGTCCCGACACCGGGAATCCTGAATTCTGGCATTTTTACCGGATTCTCTTAGTATGCCGGAATCTTACGTTTTTACTGCTGCTCCCGCAAATTGTAAGCGCTTACATTCATTTTACAAAATCCTGCCCAGGAAGTCAACCATAAAATAGGAAAACCATAGAAAATATGGAAAAAAACAGCATATTGTACAGAAAACACAAAAAATAGACGGTAATGGGGGAGGGGTTTTTGGTGAGAATTGCCGCTCCTTCCCATATTATAAACAAATCCCATCCCGGAGGCAAGAAGGCTTTCACACCCATAGAAAGGAAAAGGAAGCCCGGTTCCCCAGACTCCCTCTTTTTGTCCCGTTATTCCTGTCAAAGTTTCCCTTACCGGATAATAAAATCCCAGAAATGATCGGGATTCTCCTCCATCCGGTCCAGGATCAGGAATTCCTCTTTGGGGATCTTCCCCACAAGGTTCCTCTCCCCGTCGTTGGGGATGTCCTTCAGGATCACTTCCACCTCTCCCCGGTAATGGCCCAGATTGTCGTTGACCACCACCACATCGCCTCTGACAAACATGTCCTGGCCGCAGTCCCGGTGAGGGATGGAAGCGTCCCGGCAGGACAGGCGGGGCATACTGGAGCGGATGAGGAACTCCGACGCGTCGGCCCGCCCGGCGTGATGATACTCCCGCAGCACCCTCAATTCTGTCTCACACAGGCCTTCCACCGGGTTCATGACAATGGTGTTCTTCGTCATATCCACCTGGGACATGGCCTTTAACTCTTCCTCCGACCCGTAGGCGTTGCCGATGAGGATATCGTCGATGGCCTCCGTGGCCAGAAGGTGGCGGGTCTGCAGGTCTATGGGAAGTCCTCTGTCAGCCTCCATGGTGCACAGGCCGTTGTACACTGGCCAGGGACCATAGGTATTCTTGTTGTTGCTGGACACAAAGGCCGCGGTGTGGAGGCCTAAGCCTTTCCATTTCCTGTTAAACTGGTCAAATACCTTCCGGCTCAGCCCCGTGTAGCGCTCAGGATAAAAATTGTGGCACATCAGAATATTGGCCGGGTCCGCCCCGTGGCGGATGAGGTGGTCCACGCTCACATCGCTGCTGGCGTTGAACTCGATCTTGATCCCCTGGGGATTCCGGGTAATGAGACGGTCTTCCAGCTCCCCGAAGTTGCCGTCCAGACGGATGACATCAAGCCCCATGTCCGCGAACACCGACAAGTCATAAGGCGTCGCGCCCAGGTGCTTAAAGACCTGGGGATTGGTGTCCGCGGCCACCATAAAGCCAAGCTCATGGGCTTTGCCCACAAAGTCGGAGAATTCAGCGATGATCTCCTCTTTCGGCTTGTTCACGGAAAGCAGACATGTGAAAATGCGGCTGAAGCCGTATTTTGCCGCCAGCTTCATATATTCGTGGTCCTTCTCCGGGGTAGAATGTTCTGGATATACAGAGATACCTAATTTATGCATAGCTTTCTTCCTTTCTTATCTTTCTATTTCCGCTTCGTTGTTATTCTTGCCTCTAACCTGAAATCATTTAAAGCCTCCCGCCACAGCCTTTTGCGGCGAAGCCGCTTTACTTTAAGCACTGCCCATTGGTAGCGATCACGTCTTTGTACCAGAAAAAGCTCTTCTTGCGGCTGCGCTTTAAGGTTCCCTTGCCCTCGTCATCCTTGTCCACATAGATAAAGCCGTAGCGCTTGCGCATCTCCCCGGTTCCCGCGCTCACCAGGTCAATGCAGCCCCAGGGCGTATAGCCCATCAGATCCACATCATCCTGTTCCACCGCATCCATCATGGCCTTAATATGTTCTTTCAGATACTCAATACGGTAATCATCGTCAATGGAGCCGTCCTGATTGACCGTGTCCAGAGCGCCCATGCCGTTTTCCACGATGAACAGCGGCTTCTGATAGCGGTCATAGAGATAGTTGAGAGATGTTCTAAGGCCCACCGGGTCAATCTGCCAGCCCCAGTCCGTTGCCTTTAAGTAGGGATTCTTTCCGCCGGAGGCAATATTTCCCGTGACGATCTCCAGATTCTTTCCTTCAATAGAAGAGAAATAGTAGCTGAAGGACACAAAATCCACGGTTCCTCTCTTTAAGATCTCCTCATCTCCAGGTTCCATCTCCGGCTTTGCCCCCATCTCCACATCATTGATGGACAGGCCCCGTCCCCCTTCCTGGAAGCCGCCCTCATACTGATTTGCCGCGGTAGCGCCGCCCCACAGAAAATCCTTTCGTAACTCCATAAATATCTTCCCCTCACTTTCTTTATTTAATTGAGTCCCATACTATCATTTTAATCCCAGTTGCTTTGACACGCAATACCCTAAAATGTTAAACTGCCGTAAAATTATTGTAATCGTTACTGTTCACATGCGTTCACAGCAACTGGCAAAAATCCATGAAAATCGCCTGCGGCGATGGGATTTTTGCTCTCTGGCCCAGTTTATCACACGGTCAGCGCGGCAAGCGCGCAGACCTACCTGAACAGTAACTTGTAATCCCCGTCTCCCCCCGTGAGCCCCACACTAAAATCAGCCCCGCCGGTAACCTTCTCCCGGCGGGGCTGTGTTGATCATGGATTTTATATGTACTTATCCCCTGACCCATTCTATGCCTGATCCTGTTTTCCGTCTCCCAAAGCCTCTCTGGCCGGGCTCTCCCCAGCCGTGATTCCGGTGACATTGATGTTCCTGGTCACCTTGGCGTCAAAGGTCTGGGCCTTTAAGATCTCCCTGAAATCCACCCCCGTGGCCTCGGACATGGTGTCAAACACCTGCTGCATCACCGTGGCTCCGCTGCCGGTCACCTGGCCGATGCCGCTTCCGCCTTCACCGCCGCCGTAGATGTTCACCTTGTCAATGCTGGAAAGAGGTCTGGCGATCTCCGCGGCCATCTGGGGCATAATGTTCACCATCATCTCAATAACAGCCGCGTTGTTGTACTTGGAGTAGGCCTCCGCCTTCTTCTCCATACCTTCCGCCTCAGCCAGAAGCTTGGCCTGGATCGCCGCCGCCTCGGCCGCTCCCTTTGCCTGGATTCCCGCCGCCTCCTGCTCCGCGGCAAACCGGATTCCCGATGCCTCCTGCTCTGCCGCGTATCTCGCGGCCGCGGCTCTGGCCTTCATGGCTTCCGCCTCCTTCTCGGCCTGGGCTCTCAGTGCCTCGGCCTCCATCTCCAGCTCATACTTCTTGGCCTCCGCCTCTCTCTGGCGCTTGGATAAATCCGCGGCCGCTTTCTGTTCCACCGCATAGCGGTCCGCGTCAGCCTTCTTGTTGATCTCCGCCTCCAGGGCCTGCTGCTGGATGGCCACCTGCTGCTTGCGCAGCTCCGCTTCCCTCTCAGCCTTGGCGATCTGGGCATTGACCGTGGCGGTCTGGATGGTTTTCTCCTGCTCCTGTCTCTGAATCTCGTAGGCAGCATCCGCCTCCGCCTTCTTGGTGTCAGAGGCCTTTTGCAGCTCTGCCTTCTTTATGGCCAGCTCATTGTTCTTCTGGGCGATCTCCGTCTGGGCCAGAACCCTGGCGTCATTGGACGCTTTGTCCGCCTCTGCCTGAGCGATGGCGATATCCCTGTCCGCCTGGGCCTTGGCGATGGCGGCATCCTTCTTGATCTTGGAGGTATTGTCCGCGCCCAGATCCCGAATGAGGCCGTTCTCGTCAGTCACGTTCTGGATATTGCAGGACAGGATCTCAATTCCCAGCTTATCCATATCCTTGGAGGCCTTGGACATAACCTGGTCAGAGAAGGAGTCCCTGTCCGTGTTGATCTCCTTCAGGGACAAAGTGCCGATGATCTCCCGCATATTTCCCTGAAGGGAATCCTGCAGGTCCATGGTAATGTCTGCCGGAGCCTTGTTTAAAAAGTTCTTGGAGGCCAGCTTGATGCCCTCGTTTGTCAGGGAAATGCGGACCTTTGCCACGGCGTCCACGTTTACATTAATAAAATCATTGGTGGGAACCGGCTGCTCGGTCTTGATATCCACTGTCATCTGCCCCAGGTACAGGCGGTCCAGCCTCTCCAGAAACGGGATCCTTAAGCCCGCCCGGCCGATCAGCACCTTGCTCTCTTTCTTAAGACCCGAGATGATGTACGCCTGATCCGGCGGAGCCTTCACATATCCGTTGGCTATGATCAAAAGCAGGATCACGCCTCCCACGATAGGCAACGCGGGTACAATGTAAGCTGTTAGTAATTCTGCCATACTCTTCCCTCCTCACAGATTCCCGGCCCCTGCCTTTACGCCCGGGCCGGCACTTTTTTGATAAATTTCTAACAATTTCTATTGTATCTCAGAAGCTTCTGAAAATCAAGGTGTTATCTCTTGCGTTTTTCTTACAATTCTTATGGCGTACTACGGTTCACATGGGGCGCGCGAACGTATGCCCATTTGGAATCGCCCGCGGCCACGCTTATCTGCTCTGGCTCCATGACAGTACCATCTCACCGCGGGTCGGCAGAATCAACCCCAGACGCGAGGGGCAGCGCCTGGGACTGCCTAATATACCGGCTCTGACAGCTTTATGATGATCGCCTCCTCCTCCACCACAATCGACCCTTCCAGCGGCCAGCTCGGCATCTCTCTGGCTTTCTCCCTGGCCTCCGCGTACTGCCCCTGGCTTGCTTTCTGGTGGGAAAGTCCCATGGCGTGCATCAGATTGCCCACCCGTTCCGACACTCCCACGATGCTGTCCGCGTCCCACTGAAATATGGAATGGCCGATCACATCCCCTTTCAGGGTGCTCCCGTTTGTCTCCATCTCCTGAGTCCCCACAAACACCAGGGACATTTCCCGGATATCCCGGCCTTGTTCCAGAGCCAGAAGGCGGGCCTGGCTGTAAATGTCCTCACATTTTTTCATATCCTGTACAGAGGCCATGTAGGCAGTATCCAGAAGGCGCTCCACAATGACCCACTGGTTCCAGGCCACCACTCCCGAGAGCACAAGGGCCGCCGCCGAGCCCAGCCTCTCCTTTCTCCTCTCCGCTCCCAGGGTGGTAAGCGCGGCGGCGGTAACCGCCAGCACAAAGGGATACACCATCTGAACCCGGACTCCCTGGTAATAGCCGGTAAGTATGGTCATGCAGGTGGGGGAGAACACAAAAAATCCTCCTGCCATCACATAGAGAATCCTCTCTTTCTCATTGCTCTTAAAACCCCGGTATAAAAACAAACACGTCCCCAGGATCAGGATGGGAAGCCCAAGGGCTGAATAGAAAATCTGCTTTCCCAGATAGATATTCCGCATATCCATTTTTATGTGGTAGAGGCACATCCGGATTCCCTCTTTTTTCCACATGACCATATCCCCGATGTAGGCGGACTCCTCACCTGTCCAGTCCCTGACCAGCCCGGACACTGCCAGGTACACCGCCAAAATCAGCCCGAACACCGCCACAAACATGAGCCCGCGCAGAAACCATTTTCCCCTTTTGCCCTCTCCTCTTCCCCCCGCGCCTCTCTGGTAGGCCAGAAGGAAAGAAAACGCGCTGAGGGCAATGAACACCGAGGCCATGACCTGGTAAGACCCCAGGGCCCACGCGCCGCACACCACCGACAGAAGGATCCACCCCGGCCCTTCTTTCCAATAGATATACCTGCCCGCGGCATAGACCGCCGCCACCACCATAAGGACTCCCCAGGTCACCTCAAAGGCCTGGAGCTGAAAATAGTACTGTTCCGCCAGGCAGGGAGCGGTGACGTAGAGGGCTGAGAACACTGGGTAAAAAAAGCGGTACCGCCTGTCGCCGCCGCTCCACTGGTCCGCGGCGAATCCCACTGCCCCGCACAAAAGCCACAGGGCTGCCATCATGGCCACCGCGGCCACTGGCTGGGAAAATCTGCTCAGCCCAAACAGCCTCTTGGTAATCACAAGGCCCCAGCGGCCTATACCGCACCAGGACTTTAACATGGTTTCCGGAAACGCGATCATGATCTCCGTATCCACCCCGATGCCGGTCCGAAACACCATCTGTCCCCACACCGCCAAAATCAGAAAGGCTGTAAACCACATGGTCTTTTTATGCTCTGTCATAAAGGCCCGAAATTCCCTCCATATCTGGATCATCCGGCCTGCTGATCGTTCCCTCATAGCGCTGTTTTGTTCCCTCCCTCATGTACTTGTGTCAACACCCGCTCCTTCAGGGCATCTGACGGATCCCCGGAGCCTGTTTCTCCTGATATTATACATAATTTCCCCTGACAGATAAAGAGTAAAAATTCTTTTCGATTTACCTTGTATTTTTCTCATAATATTGTTATAATAGATGGAGATTGTAAGCGCTTACAGAACAACAATGAGGTGATCACTTGAATATTTACGACGTTTCCAGACGGGCAGGCGTTTCGATCGCGACAGTATCCCGGGTTCTCAACGGCAATCCCAATGTCAGCGAGAAGACCCGGACAAAGGTTCACGCGGTCATGGAAGAGCTGGGGTATACGCCCAATGTATTTGCCCGGGGTCTTGGCCTGGGCACCATGAAGACCATCGGCATCATGTGCTCCGACTCCTCAGACCCCTACCTGGCCAATGCCATCTACTACCTGGAACGGCAGCTGCGGATTCACGGGTACGATTCCATCCTCTGCTGCACCGGCCCTTTTCTGGACAACAAGAGGACATATTTTGAGCTTCTCCTGTCTAAGCGGGTAGACGCCATCATCCTGGCCGGCTCCAAGTTCGTGGAACTGATCGACCGGGACAATGATTACCTGATCGAGGCGGCCAAAGAACTTCCCATCATGCTGGTCAACGGCTATTTAGACGCGCCCGGCATCTACAGCACCGTGTGCAACGACTATGAGGCCATGTATGATGTAGCCCGTCATCTCATTGATTCCGGCAGGAAGGATATTCTCTATCTGTACACCAGCCACTCCTACAGCGGACTTAACAAGGTAGAGGGGTATAAAAACGCTCTGTCTGACCATCATATCCCTGTCCGCCGGGAGCTGATCCACCAGTGCGCCAAGGATGTGGCCAGTTCCAGAAAGCTTATGGAACAGCTTGCCGATTCCGGCCTTACGTTTGACGCGGTCATGACTTCCGACGACTCCCTGGCTGTTGGGGCGGTAAAGTTCGCCCACATCAGGGGAATTTCCGTGCCGGATGAACTGGCCATCGTCGGGTACAACAACTCCATCCTCTCCTACTGCACCAACCCGGAGATCTCCTCCGTGGACACCAAGGTTGAGGAGCTGTGCACCACCACCGTGAATACTCTCATGAGTGTGTTTGGCGGCGGCAACGCGCCGGCAAAGACCACCATTGCCGCCGATTTTATACAAAAGCAAACAACTAATTTTTAATTTAAGGAGGACCATCCCAATGAAACAGTTTATGGACAAAGATTTCCTGCTCTCCACAGACATGGCAAAACAGCTGTACCATGATTACGCTGCCAAGATGCCCATCCTGGACTACCACTGCCACATCAATCCCCAGGAAATCGCGGAAGACCGCAAGTTTGACAACATCACCCAGGTATGGCTGGGCGGCGACCACTACAAGTGGCGTCAGATGCGCTCCAACGGCGTGGAGGAGAAGTATATCACCGGTGATGCCACAGACAGAGAGAAATTCCAGAAGTGGGCAGAGACCCTGGAGAAGCTCATCGGCAATCCTCTGTATCATTGGAGCCACTTGGAACTGCAGAAGTATTTCGGATACACCGGACACTTAAACGGCGACACGGCGGAGGAAGTGTGGAACCTGTGCAATGAGAAGTTACATCAGGATTCCATGACCGTCCGCAACATTATCCGCCAGTCCAACGTAACCCTGATCTGTACCACCGATGATCCTGTGGACACTCTGGAATGGCACGAGAAGATCGCCGCGGATGACAGCTTTGAGGTGCAGGTTCTTCCCGCGTGGAGACCGGACAAGGCCATGAACGTGGAGAAACCGGACTTTGCCGCCTACATGGCCAAGCTGTCCGATGTCAGCGGCGTGGCTGTGAAGGATTTCGCCTCCTTAAAAGAAGCCCTGAAGAACCGCATGGGCTATTTTGCGGATCACAAGTGCTGTGTGTCCGACCATGCCCTGGAGTATGTGATGTATGTTCCCGCCGCTGACGAGGAACTTGACGCCATCCTGGCAAAGGGTCTGTCCGGCCAGGCCGTGACAAAGGAGGAGGAGTTAAAGTACAAGACCGCGTTCATGCTGTTTGTGGCAAAAGAGTACAACCGCATGGGCTGGGTGATGCAGCTCCACTACGGCTGCAAGCGGGACAACAACGCTTATATGTACCAGCAGCTTGGGGCGGATACAGGATTCGACTGTATCAACAACTACGCTCCCTCCGCGCAGATGGCGGATTTCCTCAACGCGCTCAGCGCTACCAACGAGATCCCCAAGACCATCATCTACTCCCTGAACCCCAACGACAACGCCTCCATCGGCACCATCCTGGGCTGCTTCCAGGGTCCCGGCGTGTCCGGAAGGATCCAGCAGGGCTCCGCGTGGTGGTTCAATGATCACAAGGCAGGCATGACCGAGCAGATGACCTCCCTGGCAAACCTTGGGTGTCTGGGCAACTTCATCGGCATGCTGACAGACTCCAGAAGCTTCCTGTCCTACACCAGACATGAGTACTTCAGAAGGATTATGTGCGAGCTCATCGGCGGATGGGTTGACAACGGAGAGTATCCGGCGGACATGAAGGCCCTTAAGAACATTGTGGAGGGCATTTCCTACAACAATGCCGTGAAGTATTTCGGATTTGATCTGTAATAATTAGGAAAGTGTAGATAAAGGCTGCCCCTGTTTTAGGGGCAGTCTCTGTATGTACAGGGGGCGGAGAGGAAATGGCCGCCAAAGCGGCCCCGCTCCCTGCTGGATTCTCTGGAAAATCTGTGTATGAATCTCCATGGTTTTGCCATATATTTTATAAATGCTTCCTCCAAGGAGTTCTTATGGATTACCTGTCCGAGATCATCAAAGGCGTTCTCATCGGAACCGCCAACATACTCCCCGGCGTCAGCGGCGGAACCCTGGCCATATCCATGGGCGTGTACGAGCAGATCCTCCGCGCCCTGACCCACCTTCACAAGGAGACCAAAAAGAGCCTGTCCACCCTGTTCCCCTATATCCTGGGCATTATCGGAGGGATCGTGGGGCTTTCTTTTACCATGGAATATCTCTTTGACACCTGGCCTCTCCAGACCAACTTAGCCTTTTTAGGGCTGATCTTCGGCGGCCTGCCCGGGGTGCTGAAAAAGGCTTTCCGCCCTCAGCCGGAGGACCGCTCTCCCAAAAGCTTCTCCGCGCTGTCTGCCGCGTTCTTCGCGACACTTGTGGTCACCACTGCCCTGTCCCTGATGAAAGGGAGCCAGGGACAGGATGTGGTTCTGGAAACAGGAATTTTCCCGGCTATCCTGCTTTTCTTTATCGGTGTCATGTCAGCCGGAACCATGGTGGTTCCCGGGATCAGCGGCACCATGATCCTGATGATGATCGGCTACTACCAGCCCCTGCTCTCTGCCATTAACCAGACCTTGCTGGCCCTGATTTTGGCGGATTTCTCCACATTGCTTAAAAACGGGATCATCCTCTTTCCCTTTGCCCTGGGACTGATGGCCGGATTCTACCTGTTCGCCCGGCTGATGGAAACCCTGTTCTCCCGGTACGCCCGTGTCACTTACTGTGCCGTCCTGGGGCTTATGGCCTCCTCCCCCATCGGGATCCTGGCCGGGATTCCCGGTTCTTGTTTTACCGCCAGCGCCGTAGGAGTGGGGATTTTCTGTTTTGTTTTGACGCTTTTATTTGTGGTGTGGCTGGAGAGGGGGTAGAAAAGTTTATTCCTCTGCCAAGTTATTTTCCCGGTCCTGCCGCCGATATATTATTAAGATAATCTTGCGGATTTTATCACAATTTAACGGAGGTTTATAAATGAAAAACAAGGCTCTATTATCAAGAACCGCCCTTACGGCCGGAGCACTGGCAGCGGCAATCTCCTTCAGCGCGTCCGCCGCGCCGGTTACAGAAGAAACAGCAAAGAACATTGCCCTTGAGAACGCCGGGCAAAAGGCGGAGGATGTAACTTTCCTTAAGCTGAAATCTGATATTGAAAATAATCGGCGGGTTTTTGAGGTAAAGTTCCTTACAACGGACCAGGTAGAATATGATTATGAGATTCTGGAATCTGACGGCACTATACTCAGCATTGATTATGATATTTCCGTCATTTCTTCCCAGTCTCAAGGGGCAGGAGCAGCCATATCCATGGAGCAGGCCAAGACCATGGCTTTGGAACAGGCCAAGGAGAAAACAGAGAATGTGACTTTTGTCAAGGAGGAGACGGACTACGACTACAGCTTCCCGATCTATGAGATGGAGTTCCACACATCTGACAGCAAAAAGTACAAATATGAATTTAATGGAAATACCGGAGCCGTGATCAGCTGGGAGTATGATGGCTGGGGCTGCCTGCTGGCTGGGGAAAACACCCAGTCTCCTGACAACACAAACTCAGGGACCTTGGGTAAAGGGGATGCTATATCCGGCATGGAAGGCGCTAAGTCCGCCGCTTTAAAGAAGGCCGGTCTTAAGGATTCTGACGTTATCTGGAAAAAGCTGGAACGTGACCGGGAGAATGGACGCCTGGTCTATAAAGGGGAATTTGTCCGCGGCTCTCTGGAATATGAATTCGAGATCGACGGGGCTACCGGAGAATTTTTGGAGTGGGATGTGGAGATTGACGACTGATATTTCTCCCTTTCCTGTTTACCTGTTAAGGGGTGAGATCATTATTTTATCTCACCCCTTCAATCATCCCCTCTTCTAAATTCCAAACTGCGCGCGGTACAGCTCATAATACTCTCCCCGTCTCTCCAGAAGCTCCTCATGGGTCCCTTCCTCCAGGATCCTCTTATTATCCACCACAAAGATCCTGTCAGCTCCCCGGATGGTGGACAGTCTGTGGGCAATCACAAAGGAGGTTCTGCCTGCCAGCAGGGCCCGGATTCCCTTCTGCACCACAAGCTCTGTGTGGGTGTCAATGCTGGAGGTGGCCTCATCCAGAATCAGGATCCTTGGCCTCGCGATGAGAGTCCTGGCAAAGGCGATGAGCTGGCGCTGTCCCGCGGACAGTCCGCTTCCGCTCTGGATAGGGGTCTCATATCCTTTTTCTGTCTTCATAATAAAATCATGAGCGCCCACGGTCCTGGCGGCCCACTCCACCTCCTCATCTGAGGCGTCAAGCTTCCCGTAGCGGATATTGTCGGCAATGGTGCCGGTAAACATATAATTTTCCTGGGTCATGATGCCCATCTGCCTGTGTAAGCTCTCCATGGTTACCTTCCGGATGGGATAACCGTCGACCCGGATCTCCCCTGATGTTACATCGTAGAACCTGGCCAGCAGATTGATGATGGTGGATTTGCCGGCCCCTGTGGGACCTACCAGGGCAATGGTCTCTCCCGGCCGGATATGAAAACAGATATCCTGGATCACCTCCCGGTCCGGCTCATCGGGATAGGCAAAGGTCACATGGTCAAATTCCACCCTCCCCTCCGCCAAAGGAAGCTCTACGGCATCCGGGCTGTCTGTCAGCTCCGGCTCTGTGTCCAGGATGTCAAAGATCCTCTCCGCCCCGGAAAGATTGTTGACAATCTTGTTGTACAGGCTGGCCAGGTTGCGGATGGGGCTCCAAAACATGCTTAAATAAGTGGCAAAAGCCAGAAAGGTGCCTACCTGGGTCTGCCCCATGCCCAGGATCCGGATGCCGATGTAGTATAAGAGAAATCCGCCCATTCCCCAGGTAAAGTCAATAGTAGGGCCAAAGGCATCTCCCAGACGCACCGCCCGCACAAAGGACCGCTGATGCTCATCCAGGATCCTGCCAAAGGTGTCCATGGATTCCTTCTCTGCCCCAAAGCTCTGGACCACCCGGATCCCGGAGAAATTCTCGTGGGAAAACGCGTTGATGTTGGAGGTTTTTTTCCGCACCACCTGCCATCTGCCATGCCCCAGGATCATGACCGCGTACATCCCTGCCAGAAGAATGGGAAGGGTGGCTATGGCGGACATGGCAAGGGGCGGGCTTTTGATCACCATAATGGTGACCACGGCCAGAATGGTCACAGCGTCAGGGATCAAGGTCGTGACGCTGTCAGACATCATGTCCTTTAAGGAGTTCACATCGCCGATAACCCTGGCCAGAATCTTCCCCGTTGGCCGTCCGTCGAAAAACCGGAGTCCCAGGGACTGGATATGGGTGTACAGCTCCTCCCGGATCTTCAGCACGATCTCGTTGGAGATCTCCGCCATCATGATGGTCCGCAGCTTCACCCCCGCAAGCCAGATCCCGTTAAGGGCCAGGGCCGTGATCCCCAGACCCATAAGCCCCTTCATGTCGCCGTTTGCCACATAAACATTGACTGCCCGCTCTATGAAAAGGGGATTCACCAGGGCCACGGCAATGGTCACTGCCATAATGCCAAGGACCACCCCTATTTTTTTCTTGTAGGCAAACAGGTAGCTGTACAAGCGGACCAAGGTCTCCCTTTTGGATACATTTCTTTGAAATTCGTCTTCCCGGTAGGAATTTACTGACATAGCGCCACCTCCTTCGGTGATTCATACTGGGCAGCAAACGTGTCATAGTACCGGCCTTTTAAGGCCATCAGGCTCTCGTGAGTGCCCCGCTCCGCGATCCTTCCATCCTCCAGCACCACGATCTCGTCGGCATGGCGGACCGCTGAGATCCGGTGGGCGATGATGACCCTGGTGACGCCTTCCATGCTGTTTAACTCTTTCTGGATCTCCTGCTCCGTCTCCATGTCAAGGGCTGAGGTGGAATCGTCCAGAAACAGGATCGGCGCCTTCTTTGCCAGAGCCCTGGCAATGGACAGCCGCTGCTTCTGACCGCCGGACAGCCCCACCCCTCTCTCACCGATAACCGTGTCATACTTATGGGGAAGCTTATCCACAAATCCATGGGCCCGGGCCTGCCTGGCTGAAGCCTCTATGGTGGCTTTGTCCATAAAATCCCTGCTGCCAACGCGGATATTTTCCGACACAGTGTCTGAAAACAGAAACACATCCTGCATGACCACGGAAATATTTTTCCTCAGAGAGCCAACATCCAGGTCCCGGATATCCATCCCATCCACTGTGACTTTTCCCTGACTCACATCATAGAACCGCTCCGCCAGATTGACGATAGTGGTCTTTCCCGCTCCCGTCATGCCCATGATCCCCAAGGTCTTTCCCGCCTCCACCTTGAAGCTGATGTCCTCTAAAATCCTCTGGCCCTGAAGCTCCAGGCTTACATGGGAAAATTCCAGCTCTCCCCTGGCATTCTCCAGCTTGATCCCCTCTTTTGGGGAGGCGATCACAGGCTCCTCCTTTAAGATCTTTTGGATCTTTTTGTTGGAAGCCGCGGCGGCGGCCATGGCATTGCTTACCCACCCAAGGATCTCCATGGGCCACACAATGTTGTTGGCATACTCCATAAATGCCCCAAGGCTTCCCAGAGTCATCCTGCCCTTCACCACAAAAAGTCCTCCCACTGTCACGGTTAGAAGAAGCATGGCCTTGGTGAGAAAGGAGATATTGGGATTGTACCTGGCCATGACCCTGGCCTGCTCCATGTTCAGGTCATAGTAGCGGCTGTTGTGGCCGCGGAATTTCTCGATCTCGTATTGGTTCCGGTAAAACGCCTTCACGGTGCGGACGCCGTTTAAATTCTCCTGGGCCACGGTGTTCAGCTTGGCGTTCTCCTCGGTGATCTGATCATAGACCTTGTCCAGGCCGTTTTCCAGCTTTATTGCCAGAACCCCCACCACCGGCATGACGCACAGGGGAATCAGGGTCAGCGCCGGATCAATCCGGGCCATGCCTCCAAGGACCATGCAGGTGTGGATCACCGCCTCCACACAGAGGAGCCCCACAAATCCCATGGCATCCCATATCCGTTCCACGTCATCCTTGACCCTGGCCATCAGTTCTCCTGTGTTGTTTTTTTCAAAAAACCCCACTGACATTCCCTGAATATGGTCAAACAGCTGACGCCTGAGATCCTCCCCGATCCTGGCGCCGACGCAGTCCCCGGTAAATTCCTGGAGATACTTGAACACGCCTCTTCCCACACCGATTCCCAGAAGACTGAACAAAAGCCCCGTAAGAGCCTGGGTCTGACCGCCTACGATCACGTCGTCAATGATCTTTCCGATGATCCCAGGCGACTTGAGGTCCAGATAAATCCCCAGATACAGACACACCAGGGCAAACAGATAGTAAAACTTGTACTTGATAAAATAGATTCCCAGACCTTTCATAATCCATCCCCTCCCTTTCCAAAAAAATCCAGTAGGGGAGACCCTTCCCCCCTACTCGCCGCGGCCGCATTCCTCTCCGCCCCATGTACAAAAAAACCGCGGCGAAAAATCCGGATCCGGCATTTTCCACTGCGGTTTTTCCAACTGTCATTGCCTCCGCGGGGTCAGCGGGGCTATCCCCGTCAACAGGCGGCTGCCCACTGTCCTGTGTGACCAGACACCCCATAGGTCAGCATACATCTGACTGCCCCGGGCAACGAAAAAACGCCGCGGTCACACAGACCGCGGCGGCATGATAAACCTTTTGATCACTGACGACCCACAGGAAGCATACCGGAAGCTGCTGTGCTTTTCTGCCATATTGTCCAGATTGTTCCGTAAAATCCTTTTCCATATCCTTTCATCACACACAGCCTCCTTTCTCTTTCCATATCTGTCAGTATTATGTACAACAGTTGTTACTATACCACGGTTCTCAGCTCTTGTAAAGCATTTTCTGTGAACGGGACAGCCTACGCTCCGCCCTGTATTGGCTCATGACGGATCAGGAATCCCCCTCTTCTTAGTCGGCACCTGGGCCAGGATGATCGCGCCAAACACCAGGGCACACCCGCCCAACTCCTTCGGCGACAATTTCTGCCCAAGGATCACCCACCCGGCTATGAGGGAAAAGGCTGACTCCAGGCTCAGGATCAGGGACGCCAACACCGGGTCTGTGTTCTTCTGCCCCACCACCTGCAGGGTGTAGGCCACCCCGCAGGACATGACTCCCGCATAGAGGATAGGGGCCCACGCCGCCATGATGGAGCCGGGATCCGGTGTCTCAAAAACAGCGGTCATGATCCAGGAAATAATCCCCGCCGTAAAAAACTGCGCGCAGGAGATCACCACCCCGTCTCCTTTTGGAGAAAAATAGTCTATAACCAAGATGTGGAAGGAAAAGCATATGGCGCAGATAAACACATACAGATCCCCCAGGTTCACTCCCGCGCCGCCGGTCATACAAAGCAGATACATGCCCGCTGTGGCCAGAGCCACGCTGACCCACAGGCTCCAGGGTATCTTCCTTTTCAGAAAGATCCCAAACAGGGGAACAAGGATGATGTACAGGGCCGTGATAAATCCCGCCTTCCCCACCGTGGTGCGGGCAATGCCGAACTGCTGGAAGGAGCTGGCCACAAACAGTATGACACCGCAGCAGATTCCCCCCGCCAACCCTGTCTTCTGCCGCCGCCACCAGGAACTTCCCTTTTCCTCCCCCGCCTGCCGTCTTTCCCCAAACCAGATCAGAGGGATCAGCACAACTCCTCCTATGAGGAACCGGCAGCCATTAAACGTGAACCCGCCTACATACTCCATCCCCACACTCTGAGCCACAAATGCCACACCCCATATCAGGGCCGCCAGGGCCAGAAGCAGATTGCTTCTCATCGCCTTTTTATCCATTTCCCTAATGCTCCTGTCTATTCTTCTTCCATAAATTTCTTAAATCCGGAACTGTACTCTTCTCTCCCGTCTTTAAAAATCCACATGGCCTCCACCTGATCCATGGCCTCGATCAGGGCTTTGCCGTCCTCAAATTCCATGTTGAACACTGCCGTGGACAAGCAGTCCGCCATCCCGGAATCTCCGCACAAAATGGACACGGAATCGTACTCATCCCATGGCATCAGAAGCTCCGGGTGGATGATGTGGTGGTAGTTCTTTTGGTCCACCGTGTAGAACCTCTGGTAGGACCCGCTGGTCACCAGGGACATGTCCTCAAGCCCCACCGTGTGAAGGTACCGGGTCTGGCTGGACAGATCCGGATTCTGGATCCCCACCTTCCACAGGCTTTCATCTCCCTTTGACCCAATGGCCCTCACATTGCCCCCCACGCTGACAAGGGCCTTGGTGAGACCGTCCTCCTCCAGCTTCCGGCACACCATCTCCGTGGCATAGCCTTTGGCGATGGAGCCAACGTCCAGGCTCATATCCGGGTCCGGCAGGAACACCGTGGAGGCCTCCTCGTCAATGATCACCTGGTTGATATCCATGTGCTCCGCTGCCTCCAAAAGCTCCTCCCGGGGGGGAAGCTGGGCATTGTCCGGGTCATAGCTCCCTTCTGTCCGGTACTTGTGCCAGATGGACAGCACGCTCCCCATGGCCACATTCATATAGCCGTTGGTGGCCTTGTCCATCTCCACCGCCTCCTTGAGCATGTCAATGATCCTCTGGTCCACCTTCACCGGCTCAATGCCTGCCTTGTCGTTGATGGTCTTGATGTTGGCAATGCCCTCATAATCATTGTAAATGTCATAAAGCTGGTGGTAGGTCTTAAGCTCCTCATAAAGCTCCTGGGAAAACCCGCGGAATGTCTCCTCATCCTCCACATATCCGATCATGCTGGTGACCGTATCAAACAAATCCAGAAACTGGACATCGTAACGGTTCAGTTCTGGTTCCGACTCCTTCTCCTTACACCCAGCGAACGCCCCTGCCGACGCCCCCATCAGGGCAGCTGCCAGGAGAAACGCGGTGATTCTTCCTCTTTTCATGAAATGGCTCCTTGTAGTTGGATTTTTTCTGCCTTCTAAGTATAGCATAAAAATAGGAGGATGCAAGTGTTGAACTTTATGAAGCCAAAAGCTCCTGTTCCCTAAACTTATTTTTTCTTAACATTTTTTAAACACCCTTGTCCTTATGAACAGATTGTGTTATAATCCACAAAAGTTATCCATATATTTCTATGTAATGGTAATACACCAGAAAGGTGAGTGTTATGAAACAATTTTTAGCACGCTACAAGCACGCGTGGATTTTGTCCTATGGATTTATCTACCTGCCCTGGTTTCTCTACTTAGAGAAAACCGTCACCAGGAATTATCACGTCATACACACATGGGCAGACGACCTGATCCCGTTTAATGAATATTTTATCGTCCCCTACCTGCTGTGGTTCCCCTATGTAGGCGGCGCGATCATGTACTTCTTTTTCAAAAATAAACAGGATTATTACCGGATGTGCGCCCTTTTATTCACAGGCATGACCATCAGCCTGGTGATCTGTACCTTCTACAAGAACGGCACGGATATGCGCCCTGTAGTGGACCCGGGAAAGAATGTATTTGCCTGGCTGGTATCCCGGCTTCACGCGGCTGACACCTCCACCAACATCTTTCCCAGCGTTCATGTGTTCAACTCCATTGTTGTCCACATAGCCGTCGCGAGAAGCAGCTGTTTCAAGGACCGGCCCTGGGTGACACGCCTGTCCTTTATTCTGGCACTGTCCGTCTGCCTGTCCACGGTTTTCTTAAAACAGCACTCCGTGGTGGACGGCATCGGGTCCATGATCATGTGCTACGCACTGTATCCGGTTGTGTACGGTGAGAGCTATACCGCCAGCTGGCGCAGGCTCACAAGAAAAGCCCTGAGTTGATGATCTCAGGGCTTTTTATGTACACGGGGCGGAAAGGAATATGGCCGCTGTCGCGGCCCCGCCCCGGCACGGCGAGCAGGCGGAAAGGCCTCCCACTGCTCGATTGTACACGACGCGGAAAAGAATATGGCCGCTAACGCGGTCCCGCCTTCAGATAAAACCACACCCCGCTGTTGTCCTCACAGCCTACAGGCAGGTTGATGCCTCCGTACATCAGCGCGCTTCCCTCATAAGTCTCCTCACTTCCATCTATGGAATACCTCTGTTCCTCCTCAAGGCCTCTGGCCCGGACTCTCCAAAACAGGGGATTGGACCTCGCGTGAAGCAGAACCACTGACACCAGGGACTCTTTCCTGTCCGGACTGACAAACTGCCATGCCGCAAAATCCCGGTTCTCCTCCACGTCTGTCAGCCTGTAGTAGGTTCCATGATGGATCAAGTCATAATATTTCTTGTAGTCTTGGATCTGCTGCCTGACTTCCTCCCTCTCCTCCTCTGTCATCACTCTCACGTCAAGCTCATATCCAAAGGCTCCCGCCATTGCCACAATGCCTCTTGTCTTTAAGGAGGTTCTTCTCCCGGTCTGGTGATTAGGGCTCACAGACACATGGCTTCCCATGGAGCTTGGGGGATAGCAAAAAGAAGTGCCGTACTGGATCCGCAGCCGTTCAACAGCGTCTGTGTTGTCGCTGCACCAGATCTGGGGCATGTAATACAAGATTCCCGCGTCAAACCGTCCGCCGCCTCCAGAGCAGCCTTCCCACAGGATATCCGGATACGCGCTGACAAATCTCTCCATCAATTCATAGACTCCCAGGACATAGCGGTGGAGCGCCTCCCCCTGCCTGTCCGGCGGAAGGGATTTGGACCACACGTCTGATAAGTTCCGGTTCATATCCCATTTTACATAATCCACCTGGCCTTCCTTCAGAATCTCTGACAGGCTGTCAAAAAGATAATCTCTCACCTCCCGACGGCACATGTCCAGCACCAGCTGCCCTCTCTCCACGTTGGGCTGCCTTCCCGGGATCCTCAAAGCCCAGTCCGGATGGCTTTTGTATAAGTCGCTGTCCTCATTGATCATCTCCGGCTCTATCCATATGCCGAACTTCAGCCCCATGTCGTGGATCCTGGCCGCGAATCCCCCTAGGCCTGACGACAGTTTATCCCGGTTAACTCTCCAGTCCCCCAGGCCCCTGGTGTCCCTGTCTCTCTGGCCAAACCATCCGTCATCCATAACAAACAGTTCCATGCCTAAAGCCTTGCCGCTCTCTGCCAGAGATACCAGCTCTTCCTCATTAAAGTTAAATTCCATGGCCTCCCAGTGATTTAACAGCACCGGTCTCCTGATATTCTTATAGGGACTCCGGATCAGATGCTTGTGAAATATTCGGTGATAATTGTCCGACAGCTTCCCAAATCCCTGGTGGGTAAAGGTAAATACCACCTCAGGAGCCGCGAAGCTCTCCCCTGCCTCCAGCTTATACCGAAAACCCTCTGGGTGGATCCCCACACACAGCCTGGTCTGGTCTAATGGATCCACCTCTGCCTGAGCCGTAAAATTGCCGCTGTACACAAACGAAGCGCCCCAGCACTGTCCATGCTCTTCACCCGCCTGCCTGTCGCAGAGAATGACAAAGGGATTCCTGTGATGGCTGGAGGTTCCCCTGACACTGTCCACGGATACCCTTCCATGTCTCGCGCTCCCTCTCTCCATCATCCGTTCCATGGTATGCCTGCCGTGAAAGGAGATCATATCAAGGTCCCCCCTGGGGAGCTCTAAGCAGGCGGACAATGCTTTGTTGAGAAAAACCGGAACCTGGCCCCGGTTTTCTACGACACAGGCCCTGGTTATGACATCCATTTCCTCAAAAACCCCATAATACAGGGTCACCCAGACCTGAGACGCGATATCCTTCAGGTTGATTTCCAGAGTCTGCGCCTCCCCTTTCCCGGCCCACAGAGCCGGAAGGCCGGGAAGGCTGTATTTTTTGTCATAAATCCTGTGGCACTGGTACAAAAGCTCCGCCCCCTGGCTTCCGTTTTCGTGCTCCAAGTGAAGGCAGGACACCCGGTAATCACCGGTTCCGGCGGCCGGGTATTCCTGGAGACAGGTATCTAAGGAGTACTCTCTGTGCTCCCCTGCGGCGTAGGGGCAGCCGGAAAATCCCCGGTTGATGCCCCTGGCCATATAAGACAGGTCCGTGTCCTTTATCCTTCTCCCATAGTAAAGGTGGAGGAGATGGCCGTATTCACTGACCTTTGTCTGCCATGTGGTATTTTTTGTGTGCAGGGTAAAAATCTTTTTTTGTCCGTCAAATACAACCGCCATCTTTTACCTTACCTCATCATTCAGCTGTTCATTCATAAACGCGGCAATATCCTGGCACACCTCTTCCATGGTCATCTGACCTGTGTAGGCCCTGACCATGGTTGTCTGTGAATAGTCCTCCCACACCTTGGTGTTTCTGGAATAGGGGCGGATCTCCATGTCAGCGGTCATGTCCAGGTAGGACTTCAGGTTAAATTCCGGGGCGCAGTCTATCCAGGTGTCAGAGGTTCCCTTGAAGGCGGACATGGTGACGCCAAGCTGGGCCTGTTTTTTCTGAGCCTCCTGGCTTCCCAGGTGTTCCAACAACTTCCAGGCCTCTTCCGCCCGGGGGCTTTGGGCGGCAGCCGCCCAGCCAAGTCCATTGTAAATGGTTTTTCTGGTTCCGTCTGCCGCTTTTGGGAGCACAGCCACATCACAGTTGGCGTCAATGTACTCATTTCCCTTAAATGCCGCCACCATCCAGGAGCCCTGCAGAACCATAGCCGCTTTTCCTGAGCCCAACAGGACATCTGCTGCGGACTCCGCCATAACCTCCTGGGCAGGCATTGATACGGATACCAGGTTGTCATACCACCAGTTCATGGCCTTTATGGTTTCCGGCGAATCCCAGCCTGAGGCTGTTTTGTCAACATTAATAACAGTTCCGCCCATAGAGTAGATCAGGTTGTAATAGCCATCCTGATTAGCTGCGGCGGCAGAGGTAAAGCCGTAGATTCCATTTTCCTTGTCAGTAAGCTTCTTTGCCGCCTCTGCCAGCGTATCCCAGGTCCAGGTGTCGTCAGGATAGGAAATCCCGGCCTGGTCAAAAAGGGTCTTGTTGTACCACAGGCCGATGGTGTCATAATCCTTGGGGATGGCGTAAGTCTTTCCGTCAATCTGGTACAGCCCCGCGATATCCTCGTAGTAGTTGTCCAGATCAATGACCTGGCTCTGGGAAATCTTGTCTGTCAGGTCCAAAAGAATGTCATTGCTCATAAATTTCTGGCTGTAGTTGGAATGCATCCAGAACACATCCGGCATCTCCCCTCCCTGAGCGCCGGCTTCCAGAAGGGTCCAGTACTGATCCCAGGGAACTACCTGAACCTCCACCGGAATCCCGCTTTCCTTTGTAAAATCATCCATGATCTCCTTAAGCCCCGCAAGCTGAGCGTTGTCCCAGATGGCCACTGTAAGCCCCTTCCCTGAATTGCCGGCGCTTCCCCCCTGAGAATTTGCTCCCCCGCACCATGCCTTTGGCCCCGGGATGCGCAACCATTACCTGATCCACTGTATCCTTTCCGGTTCCGGCACCTACCAGACCAGCATAGGGGGTGCTGATTTCCAGTACCGTCTTCACGGGGGACAGGCCTTTCTGGCAGAGCCCAACAAGCTGGTCCACTACTATGCGGACAGAGACCAGCCCTGGGAATACATGTGGATTGAATTTGACGGGATGAAGGCGAGAGAATATCTGTCCGAAGCCGGGTTGAGCCAGCACTCCCCCGTCTACCATCCCCTTTCTGATCAGGGAAGGGAGCTATGCTTTGGCCACTTAAGGCAGATCGTCGACCACCCGGAACTTCTCCCCAGCCAGGTTATGGGCCATGCCTACCTGTTTTTCGGCGCTCTCATACAGAGCTCCAGGTCTGCCAAAAAAACCGTAAAAAACAATATCCAGGACTTCTATGTCCAGTCTACCGCGGATTTTATTGAGAATCATTATATGGAAGACATTTCTGTGGAGGATCTGGCTGCTAATGTAAACCTCAACCGCAGCTATTTCAGCAAACTGTTTAAAAAAGCCACCACAAAGACTCCCCAGGAATTTCTGATCCTGTACCGCATTAACAAGGCCTGCCAGTTTCTGCGGAACACGGATCTCCCCATCTCCCAGATCGCCCAGCTCACAGGCTATGGAAATCCTTTTCACTTTACCAGGGCCTTCAAGTCTGTATACGATATCCCACCCCAGGAATGGCGGAAAAGAAATCCTGGATCAGCGGGGCACTGAGCTTTCACAGTATCCCATACCTGGTTCCCGGCACCGACATGAATGAAAGAGGCACAGCAAAAAGAGCTGGCAGCCCCTGATCTCTCACAGGTCTGTCAGCTCTCCTATCGTATCCGCTCACTCTGTCTGTCAACGGAATCCCGCGGACCTCAAAAACCGCTCAAAGAATTTCCGTCCCTCTGGCGTGCACTTGTAGACACCAGCGTCCTCCAGCACTCTCTCAAACACCAGGCCCACCTGGTCTCTCAAGATCTCCTCCACGTTGTCCTTTGTCACATTCTCATATTTTGGAAGGAACTCCTCCACCCACCGCGCGTGTTTTTCGATAACATCATTGGAGCGGATGTCCTTACCCTCCACAATGTACTCTCCCAGAAGAGCCAGCTCCTCCCTGAGCCTGGACGGCAGCACCGCCAGTCCCATAACCTCAATCAGGCCGATATTTTCCTTCTTGATGTGGTGCAGCTCCTGGTGAGGGTGGTACACACCCAGAGGGAACTCCTCTGTGGTAATATTGTTGCGCAGCACCAGATCCAGTTCAAAGAACTCCCCGTTCTTTCTCGCGATAGGAGTTATGGTGTTGTGAGGCTCCCCGTCTGTCTCCGCCAGGATAAAGGCCTCCTCATCTGTATAGCCCCTCCAGGCCTTCAGGATAATCTCCCCCAGGTCCACCAGGCGGTCCGAGTCCTTTGCCCTGAGACGGACAACCGACATGGGCCAGTGGACAATGCCTGCCTCCACATCCTCAAAGTCCTTCATCTGAAACTTCTTCTCCATGGGAGCCTTGGCCATGGCAAAGGTGTAATGGCCTCCCTGGAAATGGTCATGGCTTAAGATGGAGCCGCCAACAATAGGCAGATCCGCGTTGGAACCCAGGAAATAATGGGGGAACAGCTCCACAAAATCAAACAGCTTGACAAATGTGGCCCTCTCAATCTTCATGGGCACATGCTGTCCGTTGAACACGATACAGTGCTCATTGTAATACACATAAGGGGAGTACTGGAATCCCCACGGGCTGTCGTTTATATTGATGGGGATAACCCGGTGGTTGTTTCTCGCCGGATGGTTGGCCCGCCCTCTGTAGCCTACGTTCTCCATGCACAGAAGACATTTGGGATATCCGCTCTGCTTTGCCAGCTTGGCGGCGGCAATGGCCTTTGGGTCCTTCTCCGGCTTTGACAGGTTGATGGTGATATCCAGGTGGCCGTATTTGGACTTGGCCACCCATTTGATATCCTTACACACCCGGTATCTCCTGATATAGTCTGAATCCTGGCTCAACTTATAAAAGTAATCCGTCGCCTTTCTGGGAGACTCCTGATAATGCTTCCAGAACCAATGGACCACCTCCACCGGCCGGGGCATCAGGCAGTTCATCAGCTTCGTATCAAAAAGGTCCCGGTAGGTGATGCTGTCCTCCACAAGGAGCCCGTTCTCACAGGCATAGTCCAGAAGCTCTCCCAGCACTTTTTCCAGCTCTATGGGCCCTTCCACAGGTCCCGGCTCCTCGTATTCGTCCAGTCCCAGCACATCCAGAAGCTGATTTGTGGCATAGACCCGGTCCACTTCCGTGATCAGCCCCGTATCCAACCCATACCGCACAAGTTTCTTAATCCCGTGATTTACCATCTTTATAAAGCCTCCCATCTCATTGATCAGCGTGACAGTTTCCTCTGACTGCCTAAGCTTGCCTCTATTATAATATATCCCCGGCCCAAAAAACATGGAAATCCCTATTATTTATCTGCTTTTTTTACAAATCTTCGGATTCTCACTGTCACAAGCCCTCCCAGAAGCCCCACCACAGCCCCCGCCACGACGCCTGCCACCATCAAAAAGGGGAGATAGTAAAATACTCCCGCTGTCTGTACCACCAGGGCCGCGATGGAGATCTGACCAATATTGTGTCCAATGCCGCCGATGATGCTGACCCCGATCTGGCTGAACCAGTTAAGCTTCTTTGCCAGGATCATGAGGATCAGACTCAGGCCGCCGCCGGCAAGGCTGTAGATCATGCTGGAGGCATTGCCGAAAGTAAAGCCCACAAGAACAATCCTTATGAGGGAAACCGCCACCGTTCCTTTGACCCCCACAGTGTAAAGTCCAACAATGGTTACCAGATTGGCAAGCCCCAGTTTGACTCCGGGGATGGGAATGGGGATGGGAATAATGGCTTCCACATAGCTGAAGATAAAGGCCAGCCCGATCAGCATCCCATATGTGGCCACCCAGGTTCCTGTACTTTTTGAATTCATATGTGATCTGCTCCTGTCATAAAAGAACAGGCAGTCGCCGCTGCCTGTTCATAGGTTGATTTTATGTTTCACTGTGAAAGCTCTGGCCCGCAAAAAACAGGGTATGGGTTACTGTGCCTGATCCAAAGCAGCCCCCACAGCCTCCATGGCCGCGCTGCTGGTGATGGTACAGCCGGACACCCCGTCGATCTCAGCGGAGCCTGCCTCCTCAAAAGCGGGAGCAAGGGTCTTTAAAGCATCTAAGCCAAGACCAGGAGTCTCGTCATCTCCGGTCAGCTCCACGGATTCAATGGCCCCGGAAGTTCCGATGGTCACCACGGCCTTGATCTCTCCTCCAAAGCCCTGGGCCGTTCCCTCATAGGTTCCCGGTTTGTAGCTCCCTCCATTGTCACCGGTTGTGGTCTCCCCGCCATCTGCCGCCGCCTGATCCAGAGCTGCCCGCACTGCCTCCATGGCAGCGTTGCTGGTGACGGTACAGCCGGACACCCCGTCAATATCAGCGGAGCCTGCCTCCTCAAAAGCTAAAGCAAGGGGCTCTAAAGCGTCCAGGCCCAGACCAGGGGTTTCGCCGTCTCCGGTCAGCTCCACGGACTTGATAACAGCGCCGTCCATGGCAACCACGGCCTTAACCTCTCCTCCAAAGCCCTGGGCTGTCCCCTCATAGGTCTTTAAGTCTCCGGCATTAGCCGCTTCTTCCTTGTCATTTCCATCTCCGTCTGCCGCCGCCTGGTCCAGAGCCGCCTGGACCGCCTCCATGGCAGCGTTGCTGGTCACGGTGCAGCCTGACACTCCGTCAATGTCAGCGGAGCCTGCCTCCTCAAAAGCAGGCGCAAGGGTCTTTAAGGCATCCAGACCCAGTCCTGGGGTCTCCCCGTCTCCGGTCAGCTCTACGGATTCAATGGCCCCGGAAGCTCCGATGGTCACTGCGGCCTTGATCTCTCCTCCAAAGCCCTGGGCCGTTCCCTCATAGGTCTTTAAGTCTCCTGTGTCAGCCGCCTGGCCTGAAGCCTCTCCAGCTCCCCCGGCCGCCTGGTCCAGAGCCGCCTGGACCGCCTCCATGGCAGCGTTGCTGGTCACGGTGCAGCCTGACACTCCGTCAATGTCAGCGGAGCCTGCCTCCTCAAAAGCAGGCGCAAGGGTCTTTAAGGCATCCAGACCCAGTCCTGGGGTCTCCCCGTCTCCGGTCAGCTCTACGGATTCAATGGCCCCGGAAGCTCCGATGGTCACCACGGCCTTGATCTCTCCTCCAAAGCCCTGGGCCGTTCCCTCGTAGGTTCCAGGCGTATAGTCAGCCGCCGCCGGCGCTTTGTCCTTCTTGGCTTCTGTCTCGGCCTCTGTCTCCCCGGGTTCCTCTGTTCTCTCTATGACCCCGATCTTCCCGGAAGCCTGGTCAAGAGCCTGCTGTACAGCCTCCATGGCAGCGTTGCTGCTGATGGTAGCCCCCGCCACCGCATCCACTCTTGAAGAATTGTTTTCCACAAACAAACTTGGCAGCTGCTCTAAGGCCGCCCCTCCGATAGCCGGGGTCTCTCCCGCTCCGGTCAATTCCACGCTCTCAATGCCAGCAGCACCCACAGTTACCGTGGCCACTACCTCTCCGCCAAATCCCTGGGCAGCGCCTACATAGGTTCCCGGCGTGTAATCCACCTTCTCCGCCGACATGGTATCAATGGCCTTATATAAAGGCTCTGAACCAAACACCGTACCTGCCGCCAGTACCAGCATCACCCCAAGGCCTACATACCCCTTTTCTTTCTGTGTCATTCCTATACTCCTCCTGTACATTTTTTTGCTGACGATAATGTACATTTTATCATATTTCCCATGACACTTCAATTAGTTTTAGGGATTCTCATATCTTTTCCATTTAAAATTGGGAATCACATCGGACCACTTCTCAATGCCGATGATCTCTTTCGCGAACTCTGTGTACTCCAAAGAGCTTTTTCTGTCAATGACCCGGAACACGGTCCACACAGGCTTTCTCATGGTAGCCTTGACCACCGCGGGGGATGACATGTCACACTGCCACAGTCCCAGGGCCACGGATGTGTTGGTCTCATCTACATTATCCACCTGCCGGTTCATCAAAATGGCGTCAATATAAGGGTTGCTGTCCGCGATATAGTAGGCATAAGCCATGGCTGCTGCCTGAATCTGCTCCACATCCCCTCTTGTTGCGCTTTTTGATGTGAATCCCTGCTCGGACAAGATGATATGCCGCGTCCTGCCGTCAGGACCCAGCAGTTCCTGGCGGTTCATATAATCTGTCATAATGTGCAGATTGTTAAAATTGACGATCCTGGTGTCCACGCTCTCAATGGCCCTTCCGGTGTCGCCGTCATCCCAGAACTCCGGCTCCGTAAGAGGATCCGGATACGGGTGGTAGGCCAGTCCCCAGGCAATATCCCCGCCCTCTTTTACCATGGCGGCGAACGTGTCGATCACATCTCTGGCCCCGTATTTCACCAGGGAAGGTTCCGGCTCGGTCCAGAAGAAGTCTGTGGAAAAATACAGGCGGTCATTGCTGCTGGTGCTCTTGATGGCTGTGTAGAACACCCGAAAAGCCTTCATGTATTCCTTAATGTAGTCTTCAAGTTCCCTCTCGCCCGCATAGTTCCAAACCTGAGCATTGTTGATCTCATTGCCAATAACCCAGTTGGCAATCTTTCCCTTTGAATTCTTCCCGCCGGAATACCGTTCCGCCAGGAATGAGGCAACGGCCTTGATGGTCTCAACGCCTTCCGCCGTGGAGGCGTTAAAGTTGTAGTAGTAAGCGGTCTGATTTTTCTTTACCCCTGGAAGGAACAGCTGAGGAGTGTTGTCATTCCACCCGTTTAAGATGATGGCTGTCACCATGATATCCTTGCTGGTCATGGTCTCCACAATCTTGTCATAGGTCTCAATGAGCCCTTTGTTAAAATGATAGGTCTTTCCATCATACTGGTAGTCGATCCCCTCCCCCAGCACCTGATGGAACGCGATATTGATGGAGGTATGCTTAACTCCCAACTCCATGGCGTCCGCGATCATGTTTCCATCCAGCAGGAGGCCTTTTTTCGTCTGAGGAGTCTTAAAATCCGCCTTGTTTTTAGCCAGGACTTCCGGGTTATTAATGTAAGTCGGCGCACTGATGGCATGATACTTCGCTCCATCATAAACCGCCAGTACATACTTGGAATACAATTTATCAGAAGCGGTTCCGAAGCCCAGGGGCAGGGAACAGGCTATGGCGTCTCCCTTGGTCCACCATGCCTTGTAGTCGGTTCTGTCTCCCAGGCCATCCTCATAGGGCTCCAGCTCGAACAGATACCAGTAATTGTCATAAACCGCGGGATCTGACCGGTCCCCTGACACAGTTCCCGTGATATTTACATTGGTGCCGTCGGTGACACAGGACAGGGCCGCCTTCTCTGTGGGAAGTACTGGTTTGGACTCCTCCGGGGCTGTCTCTGTCCGCTCAACAGCGGCAGCCTGGGCAGTGGTCTGCTGGTTTTCCGGTGCTCCATAAGCTGACAGGCCCATGACTCCGCTGTATATCCCCACAGCCATGATCATGGCTGACCATTGTAATCTTCTTTCTCTCTTCATGTTCAAACCTCCTTCTCTCTTATACAGTTTACCCGTTCTTCCAGAAAATACAAGGTGGAAACTTCTTACTTAATTTTACATTTTCCTTAATCCCCGGCAAGCGCGCGGACCTACCTGAACAGTAATTGGCTGCCAGTTACTGTTCACATCAACTGGATGACACTATTGGCCCCATGACTGTTCACAGGCGGTCTTGCGGTTTCGGACAAGTTATGCTATACTTCTTTGGAAAACCCCGGGGATCTTAAGGGTTCCCGGATCGAAACATGTAAGGAGTGACAAGATGAAAGATAAACAAGCTGTGCGCGACCTTATTCTGGCACTTGCCATTGTCATTGTTGCCAGCGGATTGTACATCGGCAACCGGATCATGAACCGGAAGCCAGCTGTAATCGTGGAAGTGTCTGTAGATGGTGTTGTTGTGGAAGAACTGGATTTAAGCAAAGACGGGGAGTTCGTTATCCAAGGCCATAACGGGGGCACCAATACTCTGGTGCTGGAAAACGGACAGGCCCACATCGCCGATGCCACCTGCCCGGACAAAGTGTGTATCCATCAGGGAACCATCAGCCGCTCCGGCGAGATGATCATCTGCCTTCCCAATCTGATGATCGCCAAGATCGTAGGTGAGGAAGAATAAGCCGACAGTCAACCTGTCGGCTTTTTCACAGTCCTTTTTAAGTATCGGAATTCTTCAGATGCCTTAGTTCCTCAAACACAACGTCATTGAGGACCTTGATGTATGTTCCCTTCATACCTGATGAACGGGATTCGATCACCCCCGCGCTCTCAAACTTCCTGAGAGCGTTGACAATGACAGAGCGGGTGATCCCTACCCGGTCCGCGATCTTGCTGGCCACCAGAATCCCTTCGTTCCCATCCAGCTCCTCAAAAATGTGGGTAATCGCTTCCAGTTCGGAGAAGGACAGGGTACTGATGGCTGACTTTACGATCTGGATCTTTCTCGTCTCCTCCGCGTTCTCCTCATTGACAGACCGCATCATCTCCAATCCCACCACCGTAGTCCCATACTCGCTCAATATAATATCGTCAATATCATACTGGGCGTCTGTCTTGTAGATGAACAGGGTTCCCAGACGCTCCCCCGCGATATCAATGGGGGTGATGATGGCCTGGTACTTCTTTACATTCTCATCAGCAAAACCCAGGGTAGCCAGATTCACATTCTCCTTTGTGGACAGGATGCTCAGCAGTCTCTCGTTCAGCATCTGATCGATAAATCCCCCCAACTGGTCATCAATCAGCTCCTCAATCTCATCGACCCCAGGCCAGGCGCTGATCCCAAGGACCTTTCCCTTCTTGCTGATGACCAGTATGTTGGAATCCAAAATCTCACTTAACACCTGACAGATATCATTAAAGACCACTTTATTGGAATTATTATTGTGCAATAATTTGCCAATTTTTCTTGTCTTATCCAGTAACTGCACACTCATTTTTCGAAAACCTCCTTTTAACCCGCAAAAAAAGAGCCGCAAACCATTAGTAATACAAGAATTGTATCATATATATCAAAAAATAACAACACTTATTGGAAATATTCGCACTTTTTATTAATTCGCCTAAAAATGGGGCTATTCTTTCTCTGTCTGGGAATTTTCACGCAATTTTGTGGAATAGCCGCACTGCTCATTGCCGCACAGCAGTTTATTGCCCTTCTCCACCATGTAGCTGCCGCACTCCGGACAGACTGTGGTGGAAGGCTTCTGCCATGACATGAAATCACACTCCGGATTATTCTCACAGCCGTAATACTTTCTTCCCTTCTTTGTCTTCTTGATGACCACTTCCTTGCCGCACTTGGGGCAAGGGACGCCGATCTTCTCGAAATAGGGCTTGGTGTTCTTGCAGTCAGGGAATCCCGGGCAGGCCAGGAACTTTCCGTGAGGGCCATACTTGATCACCATATTGCGTCCGCAGTGGTCGCAGATCTCATCAGACACCTCGTCGGCAATGGTCACGGACTCCAGTTCCTTCTCCGCCTTCTTCACCGCCTCGTCCAGGTCCGGATAGAAATTGCGGACCACGGTCTTCCAGTCCACAGACCCTTCTCCTACCCTGTCCAGGAGATATTCCATGTTGGCCGTAAACTGCAGATCCACAATGCTGGGGAAATTCTCCTTCATGATCCGGTTTACCACCTCGCCCAGCTCTGTGATATACAGGTTCTTGTTCTCCTTGGCCACATACCGCCTGGCGATGATGGTGGTGATGGTGGGCGCGTAGGTGCTGGGACGTCCAATTCCCTGCTCCTCCAGCGCCTTCACCAGGGAGGCCTCTGTATAGTGAGCCGGAGGCTGGGTGAAATGCTGGCTGCTGTTTAACTTTCCCAGACTCAGCTCCATCCCCTTCTCCAGTTTTCCGAGAAGCGCGTTGGACTCCTCCTTCTCATCATCCTGGACATAGACGGACATAAAACCGTCAAAAGCCAGCTTTGAGGCGGAAAGGGTAAAATCATACTTTCCCGCCTGAACCTTCACCGAAACCGTCTGGTACAGAGCCGACCGCATCCTGCTGGCAGTAAACCGCTTCCAGATCAGCTGATAAAGGCGGAACAGATCTCTTTGCAGAGACTCCTTCACCTTCACCGGGGTAAGGGTAATATCAGTGGGACGGATCGCCTCGTGGGCATCCTGGATCTTGCCGCTGTTTTTCTTTCCCGATTCCCCCTGGGCCACATAGGATTCCCCGTAAGTCTTTTCAATGTAGTCCCTGGCCGCGGCATCAGCCTCCTCAGCCACCCTGGTGGAGTCTGTACGCAGGTAGGTGATCAGGCCGATGGTACCGTGGCCCTTCACCTCCACTCCCTCGTAGAGCTGCTGTGCCAGACGCATGGTCTTCTGTGTAGAAAAATTCAAGGTCTTGGAGGCTTCCTGCTGGAGAGTGCTGGTGGTGAAGGGCAGTGGGGCTTTTTTGTTCCTCTCGCCGTTTTTCACCTCAGCCACGGTGTACACAGCGCCTTCCAGGTCCTTCAGGATCTGATCCAGCTCCCCTTTATTGTGAATAGGAAGCTTTCCATTGCTGTCGCCATGAAATTTGGCTGTCAGGGCCTTCTTGCTTCCTGTCTGGAACAGTTCCGCCTCCAGGTTCCAGTACTCCTCCGGAATAAAGGCGTTGATCTCCTCTTCCCTGTCGCAGATCATACGAAGGGCCACGGACTGCACCCTTCCCGCGCTTAAGCCCCTCTTGACCTTTGCCCACAGAAGAGGACTGATCCTGTAACCCACCATGCGGTCCAGGATCCTTCTGGTCTGCTGGGCATCCACCAGATTGACGTCAAGCTTTCTCGGCGTCTTCAGGGAACTCTTAACCGCGTTTTTTGTAATCTCATTGAAGCTGATCCTGTAAACCTTCTTATCCTTCTTCTCGCTCTCCTCATCCAGCTTCAGGGCTTTCATCAGATGCCAGGAGATGGCTTCCCCTTCCCGGTCAGGGTCCGTGGCCAGGTAGATCACTTCCGCCTTCTTTACTTCCTTGCGCAGCTTTGCCAGTATATCGCCCTTCCCCCGAATGGTAATATACTTGGGCTCATAATCATGCTCCGTGTCAATACCCAGCTGACTTTTAGGCAGATCCCTGACATGGCCGTTGGAAGCGTCCACCTCATAGTTGGCACCCAGAAACTTTTTGATCGTCTTTACTTTAGCCGGTGACTCCACAATTACCAGATACTTTGCCATGTTGACTCCTTCTTCACAACTTTTTTGCGTAATAGTGGCTTGCTGTCTGGATAATTCTCCCCTTTAATTCCAGCTCCAGGAGCAGAGTCAGACACTCTCCCAGAGACAAACCACTTTCTTCCACAACCCTGTCAATAAATTTCGGTTGTAAATCCAAGCAACTATACACCATTTTTTCATTCTTGGCAAGACCATTCTCATTTTTTTCATGAACTCTTAACTTTTTCCCCTTTTGTATGTGGAAAAATTCCAGGATATCATCCGCGGAGGTGACGATTCCCGCGCCCTGGCGGATCAGCTCATTGCACCCCTTGCCTAAGGGGTCTGTCATCCTCCCCGGAACCGCGAAGATCTCCCTTCCCTGTTCCAGGCCGCAGTCCGCGGTAATCAGAGAACCGCTTCTCTCCCTGGCCTCCACCACGATCACCACATCTGACAGGCCGCTGATGATCCGGTTGCGCATGGGGAAGTTCCTGGACGCCGGAGGCTCTCCTGGTTTATATTCCGAGAGAATCCCTCCCTTTTTGGGTATGTCCATGTACATGGAAAAATGATCCTGGGGATAACAGATATCCACACCGTTCCCAAGAACCCCATAAGTATCCTGCCCCGCTTCCAGAGCGCCCCGGTGGCCTGCTCCGTCGATCCCTAAAGCCAGGCCGCTGACGATCTGCACCCCCTCCTCTGCCAGAGACCGGGCCAGTAACCGGGCCGTCTCTCTTCCGTAATGGCTGCAGCCTCGGGCCCCCACGATGGCTGCGGCCGGTCTGCTGTCCGTCGGCAGCCGGCCCTTCACATACAATCCCACAGGAGCCCCATAAAGGGACTTAAGACGTTTCGGAAACCCATCCTCCAGAAACGTGACATAACGGATCCCCTTCTCCCCCAAACAGCGGCATTCCTCCCGCGCTTTGGGAAGCTCCTTCTTCCAGCCGTCAAAGCCAGCCTCTATCCTGGCATTGATCAGACCCTGGATTTTCAGTTCTTTTCCTTCCATATTATATATCTTTTCAAAAGAGTGATATCTGTCCCACAATCTCCTGACCGTCACCGGGCCGACATAGGGAACCTGGGACAGCCAGCACAGATATTCCTTTTCCCTTGTCAGCTGTTCCAATATTTTTCCTCCAGGCCCCGATAGCTAATGGCTTCGCACAGATGCTCCCGGTCAATATGTTCCCGTCCTTCCAGGTCAGCAATGGTCCTGGAAACTTTCAAGATCCTCCCATATGCCCTGGCACTTAAATTCATATTCTGGTATACCCTCTGAAAGAACTGTTCGTCCGATTTTTTCAGCCAGCAGTATCGGCTGATGTGATCCTCTTTCATCTCGCTGTTAAACGAGATACCAGATCCTTTAAACCGCTCCGCTTGGATCTGCCTGGCGGTCTCCACCCGCTTCCGGATGCTGGCTGACGATTCCTGGGGCGCGGTACTCTTAAGGTCCTCAAAGCTTATGGGTGCCGCCTCCACGCAGATGTCGATCCGGTCCAGGATAGGCTTCGAGATCTTTCCCAGATACCTGCGGACCTGCTGGGCGGTACAGCGGCACCGGTTCCGGTCCGGGTAATAGCCGCACTCACACGGATTCATCGACACTGTGATATTGATACAATTCAACCATAAACACGGGATTCCCGTAACGATAGACACGGTGCATATCTTAACGATTATGCACCGTGTGCAAAATAAATTATGAAAACTTTTTGTTACTCATAGGAATAGCCGTAGCCTGCTTCTTTAAATTTTCCCACAGCTGGATCGAAGCTTAGCACTTCATTAACAGCATCATCAAGCGAAAACTCTCTGTCACAGCCATATTCTTTTTTTGCTACTTTCCTGTATACTTCAGACATCCATTCTGAGCAGCTGTTTCCGGCGTTTCAGTCGACGCCTCACGGGAATTTGTTGCCCAGCATGTTATGAGGAAAAACGTAAACAGACCGCCGGGAAAAGATTTCTGCTTCAGCCTTATGGGAAAAGATTATCAGGTGATTTTGAAGATTATTGGGAAATTATGCGATGAAAATGTGAAATCATAGAATATAGAACAGTTGGACACAAAGTACCTGCACTCCCACAAAAAAGCCCTTCGGTAACCCGCCGAAGAGCCTTCTTTTTGGATATTATTACACTGATTTTTAGTAAGGAGTATTCCCGGATTAATGTAAAACAGATCAGATGTTTTTATTGGCCTTCACCCATGTCTCATAACCGGCCCGCTCACTGCTGGAGAAGCCAAGGACATCCATGGCTTCAGCCAATGGCATAACTGCCTTTTCTACCAGGCTTTGCAGGGACAGATACCGTCCTTGTTCACGGCCTTGTTCGCGGCCTTCCTCGCGGCCTTCTTCTTTGATTGTCTGTACAAAAGCCTCTTCGTTGAATTCTGTAAGTAGCATCAGCTTCACCTCCGATCTCTTTTTCAGCAGATATGCTTTCAGATACCCTTCCTGGATGCAGCGCTGTGTAGCCTGGTCCACAGCCTCGGAAAGACTTAGATTTTGTTCCTGGTATTCGCGTACATATGCTACTAATGCAGCGTATCCTTTTAGTGGCGGACATTTTTCCAGTATTTTCGGATTATGGCCTACATTGATATTAATCATGTGGGCAGTCCATTCGTAGCCTTCTCTGCGGGTCAGGAAAGAATCAGACAGTTTTAAGTCCTGCATTTCCGGACCTTCCTCTTTTCCATTGTATAGCACATAATAACTGGGTGCCGGGATCCTGACCATCTTCTTTCCGTACAGATTGATCCCACGGGACTGTAAGAGCCCGTCAATATTGTGGGCAAAATAAATGAGTCCCCGCAAAGGCATGTTAAAATTCAAAGTACTCTGATGCTCCCAGAGGGTGATCTCATTCTGAAACAGAATGGAGACATCTTTTTTCTGGTGCATATAGATGACTTCGGATAAGGTCACAATCTCCAGATCTTCTACATTGGTATAACTTGTGTGATTGAGAGCGTTGTATAGTGACAGGGCATTTTCCTTGTCCGAGAATAAATCACAGAAAACGCTGTCTTTGTAACCACGTTTTACATTTTGCATGAGTATCTCCTTGTAGTGAGCAGATCTTTGGAAGTGTTATATTATAATTATAACATTTATCAGATTTATTTGCAACCTGCCAGTTCCTTTCGCCAGGACAAGCCCGGCCTGTGTCACCTTTTTATATAATTACCTCCATCCCGCCCTGGAAAGTGAATCGGATATCCTCCTTTGAGTAAACTGTCACGTAATCTACTAGGCTACTCCATAGCCCAACATCAAAAGAATCGTATACGCCGTCCATCTTTTCCATCGTTGTAATGAAGTCCTGGAATTGCGCTACCTGCGCCTGTTTATCGGCAATCTTCCCAACCACCTCGCTATGATGCGATCTTGTTTCATCATATTTGATATACAGGCTATCATACCGCTTCTGGTATTCCTCCTGGTCCATAGCTGCACTTGCGTTTTCTGCTACGATATTCCCCATTATCTCCGCCAACATTTCCATCTTGGATTCCAGTTCCTCAAGTTCCCTTTCAAGGATAGATGTGTCGCAGAGAGTTCGCATCATCAGCTTAACATTCCCCACCATCTCGTCTTTTTCCGTGAACACCTTATTGACGACCCGGATAAACAGACTCTTGATTTCTTCTTCCGCAAGGTGTGGCGTGGTACATTTCCTCCCACCACTATATTTGTGATTACAAAGGTAGACAACCTTCCTATACTTGTCCGTGGAATGCCATGTCTTGGGGCCGTACCAGGCACCGCACTCGCCACATTTTATCTTTGACGAAAAAATCCCCACGCTACTATACTTCCCCTGCATTCTCTTGCGCCTCCGCATTTCTGCCTGTACCAGCTCAAATATCTCCGGCGATATGATTGCCGGATGGTGGCCTTCCACGTAATATTGCGGTATCTCGCCATTATTCTTTTTCCGCTTCTTTGTCAGGAAATCCTCCGTGTAGTATTTCTGGAGAAGCGCATCCCCTTTGTATTTCTCGTTAGTGAGTATGCTTGCGACTGTGCTCTGGTACCATTTTTTCTTTTTCATTGGTGTAGAAATCCCCATGCTGGTCAGCCTCTGTGCGATTTTGTATGTGGAATATCCCTCAATGAAGAGCTTGTATATCAGCTCGACCACTTTTGCCTGTTCGGCGTTTATTACGAATTCCCCATTTTCGCCCCGGTCATACCCAAGGAATGTGCTGTATGACACGCTCACCTTACCGTCTGCAAAGCTCTTCCTTTTGCCCCATGTCGTGTTCTCAGAAATGCTACGGCTCTCCTCCTGTGCCAGCGAGGACATGATGGTGATAAGGAGTTCCCCCTTGCTGTCCAGCGTCCAGATGTTCTCCTTTTCAAAATAAATCTCTACTCCCTTTTCCTTCAGCTTCCTTACTGTTACCAGGGAGTCTACCGTGTTCCGTGCAAAGCGGCTAATTGATTTCGTAATGATGAGGTCGATCTTTCCATCAAGCGCATCCTGCACCATGTCATTGAACCCTTTTCGTTTTTTGGTGCTTGTCCCAGTTATGCCTTCATCCGCATACATCCCGACAAACTCCCAATCCTCTCGGCTGTTTATGTACTCTGTATAATAATCAACTTGAGCTTCATAGCTTGACTGCTGCTCAAGAGCATCCGTTGAAACACGTCCATACCCGGCTACCAGCCGTTTCTTTTGTTCATTAATTGGTGTTTTGCTGTACTTATTTAGTGTTGCAGGGATTATCGTCACTTTCTTTGCCACGTTTTCACCGTCCCATCCTTGAAAATAAAATCCAGTTTTTTGTTGTCTGCAATCACTGATCCGATCTCCTCCACAAACCTAGCCTCATAATCTCTTGCAAGGTAGAATTCTGCAGCCTCTCGCAGCTCGTCATCCATGATGCGTCGCAGATTGCAGGATTTTCTTGGTGCTGCGCAGATCCATACCTTTGTTTTCATTTTCTGCCCAGCCGGGCCAAACCTCCATGTATTACTTTGACACACACAGCCGCAAATCCCACATCGAATTTTCCCAGAAAATGCGCCCCGCATTTTAAAGCCGCCATATTTCCGGACTATTTGTTTTATCCGCCCATTCTTCAGATGGAATTCTATGCGGTCGCCATAGATTGTCACTTGCTTCACCTCCATCCTGACTACATCCTCATCATAGGTGCCTGTCCCCAAGGCCTGCACTGCCGCATCCATCAACTCCGTTTCCCTTATCGGGCGCGATCCGCAAATATTCATTCCTTTGCGTTCCCTCGTGTTGCATACCCACTTTTTCCCATTAGGCCCCGTCCTTCGGCAAACAGAACTGCCGCACTGACCGCATTTCATGATTCCGGAAAATGCGGTCAGTGTCGGGTTCCTATTCGGCATGGAATCCGCCCTGCGTCGCATGATTTCCTGAACTTTTTCAAAATCCTCCGTAGAGACCAGGGGTTCGAACATCTCCTCTACAGCATAGCGCGGCAATTCACCTTTATTCTTCCTCCGTTTGTGCCCATCAGTTAAATAACTCTTCTGCAGGATCATCGTCCCTGTATAGGAAAAACTGGACAAGATGTTCTTGACGGTTGTTACCTCGATCGGCGCACCTGCCTGTCCGACCACACCCTCTGCTGCAAGTGACTTTGCCACCGCATGGGCTGACTCACCGGAAAGGTAGCGCCTGTAAATTTCTTTTACTACCTTGCCCTGCTCTGGAATGATACGGAACATCTCCCCATCCCACTCATAGCCGTAAGGTGCTTTATGTCCATTCGGTATCCCCTGCTCAAAGCGCTTTCGGATCGCCCATTTAATGTTCTCTGAAAGGCTTCTGCTCTCTTCCTGCGCAAAGGAAGCCAAAAGCGTGATGAGCAGTTCACCATCCGCAGAGGAAGTGGAAATATTTTCTCTATCAAACCTTACTTCCACGCCAATGTCCCTAAGGTGCCTGATGGTCTCCAGCAGATCCACTGTGTTCCGTGCGAACCTGCTGATAGATTTTACGAGGATGATATCTATCTTTCCGGCATCACAGTCTCTGATCAGCTTCTGGAATCCGTCCCGTTTTTCTATTGTTCTCCCGGAAATGCCCTGGTCTGCATATACCCCGACATACTCCCACTCCGGGTTTCTCTGGATGAGGGTGCTGTAATAGCTGACTTGCGCAGAAAGGGAGTGTAATGGCATATGCCCGTCAGCGGACACTCTTGTGTATGCCGCCACCCTCGCCCTTTTTACCGCCTGGGGCACTAAGGACTCTAACTTTGTGATTTTAGACATTCTTTCACTCCTTCCATATCACATATCTCCCTTTTTTCCAGGACCGTCAGGTTGACATCAGAAAATAAAACGCCCATGGATGGCTTGTATTTCTCCAGGAAAATCATATCAATCTGCTTATATTCATCCGCTGACATAGTTCCTTTTTTCAGGAGCGCCTTCGCCATCTTCATTGTCACCAGGTAAAGCTTTTCGTTCCTGAACTGTTTCTCAGTCATCCGTTCCACCTCCAAATCTGTGCGCAATATAGCATTCATGGCTGCAATACTTCCTATTTGCATTGCCGTATGCCGTAAAATGCTTTTTGCAATGCAGACAAACAAACTCATAGTTCGCTCTGCGATCTACACGGTCAAGGTGACTGTTCCACCATCTGTTCCGGCATTTGTCCGAACAGAATTTCTTTTCTTTCCTTCCGGGGTTCTGCTCCACTTCTTCCCCACAGTAGAGACAGAAGTGTTTCCCTCCCTTGACGGGAGGCAGTATGGTACGGGTGACATCCACTTTTCCTGCCACCTTGTTCCTCCGGCAGAATGACTTCACCGTGTTCTCTGATATCTCAAGTCTTTGGGCGATCCTCACATACCCGTAGCCTTCTTTCCTTAAATTCATAATCAGTGTTTTCTGTCCTTCGGTCATTGCACTCCTCCATAAATTATCAGGTTGGTTCCATGCAGCGCAGCAGCTCTGTGCTGCGTTGTATTGACCGTAATCCCTTTCCAACAAAACTTAGTCTTCCTGATGGAAGTATGGTTTATCTTGCCCTTTGTGTGTTCTCAGTCTTTCCAGTAGAAATATGGCTCTTATTTTTGCCAGTGGGTTTCTGCGGATAACTTTTTTTGAGTAAAAAAAGATGATATATCTCCATAATGAATTATCCCCCTTCTTGTTGTTTGCATGGCATTCTGGAAATTGCCCCGCCTTAATAAATATGGGTGCCGCTTTACCGGATATCGTCCCTTTTCTGCGGATAAGGTTTTTTAACAAAAAATAAGGGGCGTTGATCTGCCCCCTATTATTGGAATCTGGATGTGTTTATGTATTGTATTGTTTATGGCTTCGGTTTCCAGGCTTTCCTATTCGCTGCCTGGAGTTTTTGGTCCAGCGTCCGCATACTGGCGTACACGCAGGATTTATAATACTGCAGGTTCTCCTTCATGGAGCACACCACCGAGACCATCTCGCCCGATGTCAGTGACATCTTATACTGCAACGGCCGGATATCCTCGTTGTCTCTGTAGACGTCCTTCTCCACGGATCGGATTTTCTCCAGCCCGTTCCTGGGGTCCTTGTCGATCAGGGCATACCGGTTATTGATCTGAACCTGGTAAGGGTAATCGTTTGACGGGATGAACAGGATCTGGATCTTGTAGCACTTTGTCAGCGTCCTCCCGTCTTTCAGCGTGACCGTATTCTTGCGGTATGTTTTCTCTGGCGGATCATAAATCTCATAAGCATATCCATCCCCGGAAGGAGGGCTTCCTGCCCCTTCTTGGTCCATGCTGTGGAGCTCGTAGTATTCGATGGCGTCCTTGATGGCGTCCATCACTTTCTGGTTTCCGCTGTACCTCCCGACATTCTTAGTCAGGAAATCATACTGGCTCTGCAGTTCTTTTACTGCTGCTGCCTTGTCCTGGGATTCCCTTAGAAAGCCGCCGGGGGTCTTTCCTTTTAAGCGTCCCATCGTAAAGGTCACTGCAAAGGCGTCCGAGCCTGAAGCGGCATCCCCTGTAGGGGCCGCATTCCGCATGGCCATCCGGTCGAACAGCTTTTGTTCGGCAAACTGCAGCCGCAGCCATATGGATTCGACATCCTCCGGGCGTATGTTCGCCGTTGAGGACAACCCTTTCTGGATATCGCCCAGGATGGACATGCGGTATACTGCCGCCGGGTGCAGGAGTTCCAGGTAGGTTGCGTCGACAGACTCGTCCACATGGGACAGCCGGTCGTTTACGCTAAGTACCTGGGTCTTCCTCCGGATGCTGATCAGCTGCCCGGCATATCTCTGGGCCTTTTCATTCTCTGCCATTTACTCTATGTTCCTTTCTGGTTCTTTTTCCTGGTACCGTTCCGCCGCTTTCGTGGCGATCAGGGACGCCAGGGTGCTTGGGTGCTTCACCGGCTTCTGGCTTCCTTTAATATAGGAAAATTCTAAGCGGTGCCTGGAATTCCCCATGTAGTGGTTGACGGACGCTGTCCCGATGACGTCGATCAGGGCAGGCGCCCCGATGCGCTCAAACTGCTCTATATCATGGAACGAGATGCAGTCCAGTTCCCTGGAAGACATCCGGACAGCCGTGCGCTCCCCCATGTAACGGTAATAACAACCGGGGCCCACGGGCGTGAGGAGGAGCCCCTTGATAAAGAGTACCGGCTGTGGGTTCCCCTGCCCGTAAGGGCCGTATTGCTGGATATCCTCCAGAATCCTGCGTAATGCCTCATTGTCTGCCCCGTCCACCTCCAGATCGCAATACACATTGTCATCCGCATGCGTTTCCACATTGTACCCACGGTAAACGCTGCGCATGCACTCCTGAAAAGCCTCAAGGTTTGTTTCTTCCAGGGAAAACCCGGCTGCTTCCTTATGCCCGCCAAAGCGGGTCAGGAACTCCGCGCCTTCCTGGAGCATATTGAACATGTGGACGTCCCCATAGGATCTGGCTGACCCCTTGAGGAGCCCGGGACCTTCATTGGACCTGGTCAGGATGGCGCAAGGACATTTTGCATACTCCGCAATCCTTCCGGCCACGATCCCGATAATCCCTTCCGGTATCCCGTCGATATGCAGGATGACTGGCTTTCCTTCTGTCAGGATATGCTCGTCTGCCTGCTCGGTCGCCCTGCCTGCCCATTCGTCAGAGAGGGTTTTGCGCGTCTGGTTCCATTCCATCTGTTTTTCTACCATTTTCTTTGCCGACTGGAGATTCCCGTCATAGGCAAGGAGCTGGTAACTCTCATAGGAGCCGTAGTCAAACAGCCTGCCGGGTGCATTCAGGCACGGTGCGATCTTATAGGAGACCGTTTCCTCCGTGATATACTCCGTACATCCGCATGCGATCAGCAGGGCATATAACCCGGCTGTTGTTCGGTTGATGTCCGTCATGTTGGAGAGCCCGAATTTTACAATCCTCCTGTTTTCCCCGGTCAGCGGCATGACGTCCGCAATGGTCGCAACAGCGGCCAGACAGAGCATCTTCCATATGGTCTTTTTGTTACGGGCGATCCGGTACATGACGCGGTAGGCAAGCCCCGCCCCACAGTATCCGTCAAAATCCGCAGATCTTGGGATCGCTTTCGGATCGATGATGATATCCGCTTCCGGGAGTACAGTGTTCCCGTCCTCATCCTGTGGCGGCAGGTGGTGGTCGATGACGATCACCTGCATCCCTTTCTGCTTTGCTTTTTTGATGGCGGCCGCAGCCGCTATCCCGTTGTCAACGGTGACCAAGACTTGTCCGTCCTCAAATTCGTCCACCGCTTTTTCTGAAACCCCGTAACCCTCTGAAAAACGCTTCGGAAGGCGCACGATGGTCTTTTCCCCGTATCCGGCTGCTTCCATCCCGATCTTGATGATCGCACTGGCGCATACGCCGTCCACGTCATAGTCACCGAATACGTAGATGATCTTCTGATCAGCCATGGCCTGCGTCAGCATATCTTTCGCTTCAGACAGCCCATCGATCCGGTATGTTTTCCGGTCATCCAGCAGTTCTTCTTCGGTCATGCCCGTGTTATGGCGCACAAGGTCCGGCACCGAAGAAAAATCCCCGCGTTTGACGATCATGTTGTCCGTCTCCTTTCTCTGATATCTTTATTTTTTTCAGTGAAAGTATGGCAACCATTGCAGGATTATGGACGCAAAAATACCCCGGCATAGCCGGGGCGTGATGGTATCGGATGTCAGTTGTTTTTTTGCCGTCTCGGGATGCAGATCTCGCTGTACGATTCCACTTCCTCATCTTTAAAGGGATTACCCGCAACATGAAACCCGCCCTTTATGCGGACAGCGAACAACGGCTGGTCCCAATACGGGTCTGTGTATCCGGCGGACTTCTTCATTTTAATGAAGAAATACTTCCCGGAGGCCGGCTTCCCATCCTCCATATCGTGCCATGGGCTCCCGATGTCATAGCGGTTTAAGATATCCAGGAACGCATTTACTACGTCCTCAGACATCTGGTCCTGCGATTCTATCACGGTGTCGAAGATCAGCTGCTTGAACACATTCTGCGATATCGTCATGGGCTTCTGTCTGCCCAGTTTGCTGGTGACATCTGTACCGGGATCTTTTGCCGCCTGCGGCTCTTTTGTGCGCTCCGGGGTATCCGCCGTTGGCTCCGTTTCCTTGACCGGAACCATGCCGAAATCCCTCTTGAACAGCCCGAAAGAGATTTCAAGAGTCACCTTTCCCGTCAGCCCCTGCTCATTGCACATACATACGCGTTTCTGCCACATATGGATGCCGGTAAGGGTCACAAGGTCACCAGTCATGTAAATAATCTGATTCTTGCTCCCGTACAGTATATTGTGTGCCACGAACCTGGATCCCACCATGGCCTTAAGTGCTTTCAGCCCTTCTGCTTCGTTGATGGATGTCTTTACTGTATCGCTCATAATCTTCTTTCTCCTTATGCTTTCATTTTTCTTTTCGGTGTTTTTTCTCCCTAAAAGGGTAAGGGTTCAACTCTTCCTCCCCGGCGATGATGCTGAACTCTGCCTTCAGGATCGGGTGGGTTTCCCGTGCCTAGTACCGGCGGATAAGGTCAATCGCATCTTCCCTTGTAACTGTGCTGCCTTGCTGCACCCCGTTTTTAAAAATATAAAACTTCTTCATGATTTTCCTTCTTTCTGGATAATGTACATTGCCAGCCCATGCCTTTGGCCTCTGGCTGCCTAGCGGTCATTCCGCAGCCTGTGCGGCACACTGCCGGATCACTTCCTGTTCCCCCGAAAAGCCGTCCAGGGTCTCCAGGAGTTTCCCAAGATCATAAGTATAAAACGACTTTGCGTATGCGAAGCCGAATCCATCGTTGTAGTTCTCTAACAGGTACCACTGTTTCGTCTGGCTGTCGATGCATACCCGGTATAGGCTGTTCCCGATCTGTCGCTCCCGGTTGTCTGGCCCGAAATTTTCCAAAGTAATCTTAGCCATGCTGTTCTCCTTTTCTTGTGGCGTTTTTTAGATATCCGCAGGAGGCCACATGCCAAAATCCCTTGTAAACTGGGAAAACGGGATCATGAAACCTTCATATCTCTCTGTGTTCTGTCTGTTAAGCATGGAAACGAGCTTCTGCTGCTCGTCAATCCCGGTCACCATGACAGATTCCCCATGCATATAAAGGATCTGCCCGGCATCCCCGTATACGTCCCGTATGCCATCTTCCCCGGGGTTCTCCGGATCTTCCAGCCATGCAGTGAAATTCCTGCCGATGCAGCCTGCATCATCGACGAATGCGTTCAATCTTTCCATGGACATTCCTCCTTGTATTGGTATTTTTACATAACTCTGTCCCATGCCGTACGGTAGGTGGGCAGGTGCCTGCTTTCATCCGCCTCATAAGAGAAGTGGATCCAGGAACAGCCACATTTTCCCGCATGCCGGATACAGTCCTTGACGCTTGGCGGTATATCATAATCGCCTGCTGCCTTGGCATTTACAATATGCAGGACGCACTGGTCGCTGATCGGGAATACCTGGAGTGCGTCAGCGGTCATCGGTTCGGATAAGAACTCCATAGCGTCCGGATGGACATGCACAGTCGAAAGGTTTAAGATCAGGCTGTTCGAAGGCGTGGCATCAAGCCCGTCCTGGGGCACTTTTTCTGCGTTCCCTATGTCCTGCGGGATCCTTCCTGCTTCTTCCCCTTCCTGGTATTTGCAGTACTCCTTCAATACCTGCTCTGCTTTCTGCGTGTCATCGACTAGGAAATACTGGTGGATGTCCCCGTTCGCCCATACGATCTGCCCGTACCCAGTCTCCCTATTGCAGTATGAGAGTTCGCAATTGACCGAGATGGAGGATTCTTCCTTCTCTGTATCCAGGTAGTTCTGGTGCAGTTGCTTCATGATGGCGGCAGCCCGCTCCCTGATATCCTCCGTGCAATCCGTTTCAACGGTATAAACGTCCGGCCATTCATAGTCCTGCGGATCCTCATGGTAATTCCTTGTGACAACGATCAGTACCTTCATGCCGAAATGCCCTCCTGTTTCATTTTTATGATTTCTTCCCTGTCTTCCTCGTCCAGATCCATAGCGGTAAGGGTGACGGTCTCTCCCTTCCGGAATGTCTCCCCGTCACGTCTGTATAGGATCATGTACTTCTTGTCCATATAGCAGTTATAGAAGTACTGGTACATGTCGAAGTTCCCAGCACATCCCTGTTCTCCAAGAAGCTCCATGTCCTCGATGTGCCACAGGATGGAGATGGCCAGGTTTTCTTCTTCCAGGCACAATTTTTCGCCCGGTTCTTTGGCGATCGTGAAATCGCCGTTTTCTTTTCTTTCCACTAACATCTCATTTTCTCCCTCTCTTTTCCTTGATATGGTTCCAATGAAATTATGGAAATAGGGAAAGAGATATAAAGCCAAAAAAACAGGAGGAAAAAATCCTCCTGATATAACGGAAATATCTTGGTTTTGCTATCCCAGTATCTACTGTCCAAACTGGTCGATGAACGCCTGCTCTGTGATCACTGGGATACCGAGATCCTTGGCTTTTCTATTCTTGCTTGATGCGCTCTCGCTGTCATTGTTGACCAGATATGAGGTCTTTTTTGATACAGATCCAGCAACCTTCCCGCCTCTGGATTCCACAGAAGCCTTAAATTCATCGCGGTTTTTATACTGGTACACGGAACCTGTGATAACAAAAGTCAGTCCAGCCAGGTTTTGGGTCTCTGTTCCGCCTGTTTCCTCTGCTGGAGATTCGAATTCCAGTTCATTGATCAAGGCATAGATCATGATCTCGTCTTCCGGGCTGTTTTTCGTCTTCCTGCACCACTCAGCAAGAAAATGCGCCTTAGTGCTCCCTACACCGTCCAGTGCCTGCAGCTCGGACTCGTCCGGGTTTTTGTAAAAATCCAGGAACTTTTCGACATCACCGTTCCAGTAGTCGGAAAGCTTCTTTGACAAGTCATTCCCAAGCATCGGCACACCGAGGCTGTACAGGAGGCGTCTGAGCGTGGTCTTCCTAGCGTCATTGACAGCGTCCAGGAGGTTGTTCCAGCTTTTTTCTCCCCAGCCTTCCAGTTTCCTTAAAACATCCGGGAGTGTCCTGCCATACCGTTTTTCCATGGTGAAAAGCCCTGCCGTATAGCGGGTGATGAGCCCTGCCTGCTGCAGATCCTCGATGGAGGAGGGGCCGATCCCTTTCACGTACAGCCCGCTTTTGCTGAACGCACTCTCTAACGCGCCCCTGGTTCGGGCTGCACAGCCCTGGTTTTTACAGTACAGGACCTCCACGTCCCCGTTTTTTTCCAGGATGGATGGTTCCCCGCAGATCGGGCATACGGACGGGATATCCACGTCATTTTCTCCCCCACTCACGGAAAGCACGGTGGGGATGATCATCTGCGCCAGGGCGACCTCCGCCCTACTGCCGATCTTTACCGGGAGCATATACCCCGGGTTCCCGGTTTCAGGTATATGCTTCATGATGGAGATGTTATGGAGCGACGCACGGCTGACCGTGCTACCGACCCCAAGCCGCACTGGTGGGTCAAAGACCGCCACGGGCGTGATCTTCCCGGTACGGCCTACGGAGAATCGTACATCACTGATGGTGGTCTCCTTGCTCTCATCCTGCCATTTCAAAGCGATGGAGCCCCTGGGGTATTTGTTGGTATTCCCAAGGGAATCCGCGTAAACCTGGTCATCATAAGAGAATACCAGGCCATCGGTTGGGAACTCATTTTCCGGCAGTTTTTTCTTCCATTCGTCAATTTTATCCCGGACATTGTCCATGTTCACCGTTTCATGCGGGACGACACGGATGCCGCAGGCTTCCATGAAGTCGAACCTGCCCGTTTCCGTGCCAAGCCCTGGATCTTCCCCACTCCCAGGCTCTGGCGATACCAGTTTGAACGCATAAAAATCAATGCGCCGTTTAGCCGACTCGTTTCCGTCATACATCTGGACGGTGGCTGTAGCCAGGTTCCTCGGATTCTCATAAAGCCCGTCGGTCTCCTCGTTGATCTTTAAAAACTCCTGGTAGGTCATCAGCGCTTCCCCGCGGATGACCATATGCCCCTTATAGGGGATCGTGGCCGGGAGGCCGTGAAAGGATATTGCATTATGCGTGACGATGCTGCCTTCCTCGCCATCGCCCCTGGTGACCGCCTGAGTGAGCCTGCTGTTGTCATAGGTCGCAACGATGGTCAAGCCGTCCAGCTTCCAACTGATGACACCTTCCTTCATGCCGAGCCACGCTTTCATCTTCTCACGGTTCTGGTACTTCACCTTGTCCAGGGATAAGGCAGGCGTCTCATGACGGGCCTTCTTAAGTTCCGTGAGCACGGACGTGCCGACCCGGACGGTGGGGCTGATGTCATAAGCGAATCCGCTGATACGCTCCGCTTCCGCCAGCTGATCGTACAGTCGGTCAAACTCTGCGTCCTGTATGTTGGACGGCTTCCCGTTGTAATAGCGGTCCGATGCGTCCGCCAGCTGCCTTGTAAGCATTGCCTGCATGGAATTGTCTTCCTGATTGATTTTTCTGATCTTCATAACTAATCCTCCTATTATTTTTTAGCATCTGAATTTTGAAATATTTTTTTGCAGTATCTTTCTCAGAAATCTCGCATTGCCATTCTTTATCGGCTATAAGCTTTCCCTATCTTCATTCCAGACAGTGCTGCTGATATGCCATCCCAAGCACAGAACTGGTTTGGGCCTCCCGTCCAGTCCTTTTCATGCGCCATTGTACGGTACAAAACCTCTTCATACCACCTCCTGCCACACCGCACGTCGCCTACGGATATATAAACGTAGTTTCTCGTTTCTTCGTCCAGCAATACCGCAGAAAAGCAATAATGGTTCTTGTTGAACTTATGCAGCTTATAGCCAGCTGTTGAGGCCTGTTTTCTGAGGTCCGCCCTCGCATCCTTCTGGAACGCAAGATAATCTTCTCCGGCACAGCAGCCGGTTGAAAATTCATGTCTTATCCACTTCTTTAATCGGTTCGCCATCTTCTTTTTCCATCCTTCGTTCGTCTTTGCAGAGATACGGCGTCCGGGGCTATTGCACTATCCATGTCTTGATCTCCTTTTATTCTTTTAGTGTTTTTTGTTGTGATCTGGCTGTTTTGGGAACACGATCTCAAATTTCCAGCCCTCATAATCCTCACAGATAAACCATGGATGGATGTGGGTGACTTTCACTTTCCGGAGATCGTATTTTTCTTTGATCCTGCGTCCGGTCATTATCTCATGCACATCCGGTAATACCTTATTTGTCAGATAAACGCAGTCTTAGTCAGAAATTCCCGCAAGTCGTAATGCTGTGTATAGATCAATCATCGCTTAATCCTCTGTGGTAAAGAATGCCTCAATGTTTTTCACAGATACCTTATCCGTGTACTCATCCG
>CAJUSJ010000010.1:14736-16058 GCA_910588865.1 uncultured Lachnospiraceae bacterium | reverse complement strand
GTGGTAAAGAATGCCTCAATGTTTTTCACAGATACCTTATCCGTGTACTCATCCGCCATAGCGTTGCCCCATGTCCGGCTGACGATCTCCGCCGGGAGATCGTCTCCAGTTTCAGTATCACCATCGTCATCGGTATACTCAATCAGGGCGATGAGTGCGGAATATGGAATTCCCTCACGTTTTAGGTCGATGTAGATGCCCGGATGCGCCGGATCCTTGGATGGGTACGCAACAAGCGTTCCAAGTTTCGTTTCTACGCAGAGCATATTTTCCGCCTCGTTGGCTACTGTTATTGCTGTCTTGATTTCTGTTACGGTTGCTTTTTTGTTTTCCATGTTTTCCTCTTTCTCGATTCCTTATTTTTATTTTGTTGCAATAAAAGTATGGGCACGGACGGGGATGCATAGCAGGTAAAAAAATTTTCGGTGGTCTACAGCTACGATGCTCTGTGTACTATAATGGGCACCACAGTCTCTGCTCAGGTCAGAAGCCTCCATTTTTAACGTTTTTGCAGAGGTAGCTGTTATGGCTGCAGAGATCTTCTTGATGAGGGGTACCGTGTTTTTTGTATCCGACAAAACAGCCTGGTACTCTTTCCAAACCGCGTCATGATATAGGCAAGCATACAACATATTTTCCTGATTTTCCGCAATATGGTTCTCCGCCCGCTTTTGTGCATATCCCTCCGGATCCGCAATATAAGAAAGAAATGTAACTCATTCCATTGATTCTGGACGTAATTGTAGGAAAATGCTCGATGTTCATAATCCACTACATCCAGGCAGTACCTGCGTGCATCCTCTGCTGCGCTATATTTGTAAGCGTATTCCAGTTTTTTATTAAGGACGGGCTTGTAAGCTCCGTGACCTGCAGGTTATTCCGGTCATTACCGATCGCCGCCTCCACTTTTGCCCGGACAGCTGCTTCTAGCCTCTTTCCGAATGCCTAAGCTGATCTTGCTTTCAGGGATTCTGGTTCTTCCGCTATGCTTGTAAGGTCATACCCCGCATCATAGAGAAGACCATCCTTCCAGCAGTAAATCCCGGCAAATTGAAAATCCGCATTCAATTATGGTATCCCCTTCGTCGTACCGTTTCTGGCAGTACAGATATTCAAAATCTGCATTTTTCTCTACTCGGATCAGGATATAATTACATCCATTTCCTTGGGTGCAATGGGAACCAGCGCTGCCAGAAGACAGCCAGTCCGAAAAGCGATGTTTCTCCATTCTGTGCATGTTTTACAACATATCATCCCCTTTGGGTACAAACAGATATGGATGAATGTTTTTCTTTCACCCTTTTTGATATTTTTTAGTTGCT
>CAJUSJ010000010.1:0-14636 GCA_910588865.1 uncultured Lachnospiraceae bacterium | reverse complement strand
TTTACATGGGAATTATGGAAATATTACAACGCCTAAAAGCTATAAAAAACAGAGAAAGCAGTTTAAGTGCCAAAGGGCAGGGGCAGAAAAATACCGCAGGCGCCGTGTCAGCTATTGTACGTTTTTTGACATGCAAAAAGCCCCGGACCAGAATCCAGGGCTTGGGAGGAAACCATTTTCTTTTTGTTTGTTATGCAGATCACGCATAACTTGCATAATTGAACGTTCCCTTTCCATTAACATTTTTTACTTTCTTTTAATCTTAGGTTTTATCTGAATGACACAGCAAAAGCCCCGCAAACTCCGGCGCTTCATAGGAAGATTATATCCCCACGATTTTCTTTGCCACTTCAAGAAAGGCTTGTTCAGACATTCCGGCTTTGACAGCAGCCTTCTCCAAAGTAATGTCGCCATCACTATACAGCCCATACAGTGTTGAAATATTGCCTTCCTTGCGGCCTTCCTTGCGGCCTTCCTCACGGCCTTCCTTGCGGCCTTCCTCGCGGCCTTCCTCGCGTGCTTCCCGCCGTTCATCTGCCAGTTTAATCGCCCATGTCATATAGCCCACCTTCCATTCCTCATCATTATTTACAAGTGCCACTTTCTTTTCCAGCGCCTGGGTGTAAGGGTCCTGTGCTTCCCCGTCCATGATGTAGCGCATCAGGGACCTGAATCCGTCACTCACGTCCCCTTTATGGCCTTTGGCATTCACAAAGATCTTCCAGGCGTCATCCCCTAACGGATGATAAGAGCCATCGCTCAACTGGTAATACTCCCCACAGCGATAAATGTACTCGTCATGGCCGAACGGGTCGAACGTGCAGATAAAAATCACCAGGCTCTTCTTTAACTGGTTGTAATCTTCTCCTTTGGCCAGGATGTTTAAGTCTATGAGCCCGGAATAATACCGGGATCTTTTCGGAAGGTTCCGGTTCCTGCCGTTCTGCATCTCCACGTCATAGACCGTGTGCTCCCCATCCTCAACGTAGACATCCATACGGATCGATTTTGCGCTTACCGTAAGGTCGATGGCCTTCTGCCTCTCCGGATACTCGATTTTTTGGATCTTTACCCCCAGGATCGTTTCCAAAAATGGCTTGCAATATTCGGGATCCGCCATCACCGTTCCGAACATCATGTCATCCTGGATCGTGACTGGTTTAAATTGCCCTGCAAGAAACTTCTCTTTGTCTGTCATGCTTTCCTCCTATGCGCAGGAATCTGCCTGATTTTATTATATAATAAGCCAGGTTTTCCCGCAATCCTTATTTTTTAGCACATGGTCTGTTTTCTTTTTCTTCTTTTTTCCGCATTCAGCCCATGGTCCGGGCATTCCTTTCTTAGCCCTGCTGTCAGCAGCGTTTTTAATCCATATCCATCCCTCCCTGTCTTCCAATGCCTTTTTTGTTTCATCTTAAGTATGGGAACAGGATGCTCCCCGCAAAGCCGTATTCGTACAATACGGGACTCCCTTCTTTCAAGTTTTATTGCTGCCTGCCCTATCCGCGAAAAAGACGGATGGCCATGCCACCCGTCTTTTCCGCCCTTATCACTTATATGGATACTCGTCCAACAGATTTGATTCATACCTTACCGCATCTACGGGCGCATACATGTCCCCATCCGCGTAATAGGTGGTCTTGTCCGAATACACCTCAATGGCGACCGGCTTGCTCCTCACATATCCATCCGGTGGTTTTAACTCCGCCAGGACATACACGCCTGCCCCGATGGGCTGGCTTGTTTTGAAGTAGCCAACATTCTGCCCGCCGTATTCCAGCCTGCTCTGCGTCTCTGGATCGTCCATCTTGCTGTCCGCCCGCGTGGTCCACACAGTCATCTGCCCGGTCCGGTCGCCAAAACCGTCATACAAGCTGATCCTTTCGGACTCGATACAGACCGGCGTTCCCTTCGGCACGATGCCGCTGTACAGCTCTCCAGGAGCCGCCATGGATTCGTTGAGCGCCGTCCGTCTCTTGTACGGTGTCAGCTCCTTAGCCTTCATGGCTTCCAGGAATTCCTTTGTGCCGGTGATCATGGTATCCTGCAGATAGAACTTCGCGTCCCCGGGCTTGAACTGGAAGAGGAATTTCGCCCTCTCGTCCGGATCCTCAATAAGTTTAGAGTCCTCCTCGATCTCCAAAAAGGAGTTATACCGGGAGGCGGCGTACAGCCCGAAGATGGCGTCGTCATGGAGGATATACTCCCCGGTTTCCGAATCCGTCTTGTTGACCCTCAGCATTGTGGTATAGAAAGTATTCCGCTCATTCACGTCCGCATACCCAGAAAACGCGGCTGCGTCATACACATGGCTGTCTGCCGGCGCCGTCATGGTCCATGGTACTAGCGCCGCCGAGTACTTCCCGTCATAAGCGGTCAGGTCCCCGGTCGTTGACTTCACCCCGTTGTGCCACGCCATGCCCGATACGTTATTCTCATCCACGGCCCCGTCCTTAAAGAGTACCTGGTCGGCGGTACCGTCATCCTCGGATATGGAGGCATAGAAGAACCGTTTTCGTAAGGACTCTCCGTCATAGGCGCTGCCGTTGGCAGTCGCGGCCCTATTGCCGTTGACAGTCACATCCGTATCAAAGCCATGGTATTGGCTGGCGTCATTGCCACCGTTTTCCTTCTGGATCTGGTCAACGCCTTCCTCGCCCCGGTGGTCCATCTCATAATAATCCTTCAACGGATCATGTTCTTCCTGGGTGATCTCCCATCCGCCATAGGCATAATCCCCGTTCGGCGCCTTGATGGACGCCTTCAGGCGGTCGATATCCAGGCCATACTTGTATACTTCGAAATCGCCGTGGTACCCGTGGGCCCGGATAACAAATTCCCGGTCGTCCTGGGCAGGGGTATTCACGCTGTTCTCCTCCCCGAACCGGATCAGATAGTTGGCTTCCTTCGCCTGCTCCGTCAGGGCCATGGCCGCATCAAAATTGTAATGCGTGTCATAGTTGTCTGTTGTGTTGTTGCTCTCCGGCCCGTCATAGGCAGAAGGCACAATGACCTCTTTCGGCTTCTCGATATCAAAACTCCGGTTCTTCCAGTCGTTGACCTCTTTATCCCTTCTCATGGGAGGCTGCTCCACGATGACATACACGCCATAGGGCAGGTAGCTGGAGATGTTATAGTACCGCTCATCCAGCCTTTCATCTACAGAAAGGGTCGTGTAATCCTTATCCGCGCCGCCTCCCTGGGCGCTGTCCCATTCCACGCTGTAGATGGTGTCCAGGTCGTAGTAGTAGAAAGGCCTTAAGTAATTGTATGACTTGGCGATGGCCTCAAAGAGCGCCAGGTCGTACACCGCCTCGTCATAGCCGATTTTGCCGTCCGGCTTGGCGATGTTCTCGCCCAGGCCGTTGTCCACCATGAGCTTGGCCGCCTCGTCCTCTAAGTACCACTTCACGGCGAACTGCCGCACCGCATCGGAGGCGTTGGCGTTAGCCCTTGCCTGGTCGGAGGTGTTCGCCACGACCTCCGTGTTCTCCCCGTTGTTCACCGCAGGGTACTGGATATAACCGGAGCGGTCGCCAAACACATGCTCCCGGATCCACCGGAACGGCTTGAAGGAGGTATCCCGGTCGCCGCCGGCCGTGCCGTCCTTATCCTGCCCGTCGGTGTTGGCCAGGGTGTGATCCCTGTCCGCGTCGTCAGGCTGGTATTTCTCGTAAAAGGTCTCGAACCAGTGCTGCCCCGGATAGTTGGCCATGGAACTCCCTGTAAAGGTGGAGTGCATGTCATCATCCCAAATGTCCGTGTTGGCCGCCTGGATGGCGTCAAAAAACTTCTCGTAGTTGTAGGCTTCATGGCTGATGAGCCCCGTGCCGTCCTCAATCTGGATCCTCCGCGTCTCCAAAAGCCTGCTATAGCCGTGGTTCTGTTCGTCCTGCAGGTAGTCGCTGCGGTTCCGGTCCCTTAGGATCCCGTCATAGCTGTACAGGGAGGCATTGGTTATTACCGCATCCCCCTCGGAACGGTTCTCCCTCTCGGATGTAGTGTAGCCTTCGATCTGCCCGGCATTCTCCCTGGCTCCGTCCTGCGGGTCCGCATAGGTGTCCCACAGGTTATTGGCACGGGCCGACGTGGTCATGGAACCCGTCCGGTGCATCACGTCCGTATAGATCTTCTGGACGTTGGAGGAGGAAAGCACCCCGTCTTCGGATACTTTGTCCTTCTCCGGGAAGTCCACGGTCTTGCCGCCATCGTACTTCCAGGTAAAGGTGTCATAGTTGCCGTCCCCGTTGGTGTCCTCATACTGGGGCTTCATGGTGTTGCCGTTCCTGTCCATCCAGACGATATGGCCGTCCTCGTCCCGGTACAGGCGCTCTAAGTTGGACTTTAAGTACGCCTTGAAGCGGAAGTTGCCAATGCTCTCCGGCTCTTCCTCCGGCGAATTGCCCTTTAAGAGGCTGCCTAACCAGTCCTTTGCCGTCTCATACCAGCCGCCGTCCCGCTCCGCGGAGATGTTATCCGAGTGGACTGCGGCGTAGGTGTCATGGGCGTAGTCGATGAATTTGGTCTCTTCCGTGGACCTGGCCCTGTCGCAGAAGCCGCAGGCGGTCACGCCGTCCCGGTTCTCGTATCCGCAGTTTAAGCAGTACCATACCTGCTTGGTCTCCGGCAAGGTCTGGATATCCTTCTCAATCCGCACCTTCTGACGGATGGGGCGCTCAAATACCCTGAGCGGGCTTTCGATGGTGCCAGCGTCTTGGATGATCTCCTGGTCGCCCGGGTACATTAGGAAGATCGGCTCTATATAGGAATCCGCGGAGCCCATGGGGAACGTGACCCCGATAATGCCATGCTCAGCCGCATACTGGGCCGCTGTACGCCTCGCCCCTTCAATTTCCATGATGTCATCCTTGTAGGTGATCCTAAACTGGACCATCCCGTTCCCCATGGCGGCCAGCGTTTCCTGGCTGACAGTAAACTCATAAGTGCCTTTCCCGTTCCCTATCCCCCGGTAGGATACGCCGTCCAGTTCCCTGTTCGTCACTTTCTGTACCAGCGTGGGGGATTTCTCGACCGTGCTGGTGACCGTCTTCATCACGCCTGTGCCATCTGGCGCCAGGAGCTGTTCCCCTTCCGCATAGGCCCAAAACTTCCTGTCCTGCCTAAGATGGAAGGTCACCTGGTTTCCCAGGTCAGATTCCACATATTGCGGCTTCCCCTGGACCGTTTCGTTCGGCACGATGGCCGAGGTCACAAAGCCTGCCCCGTTGCGCTCTACCTCGTCACAGTTATCCGCCGGGTACACCCGGTAGACGAACCCTTCCATGTCATCCCCCGAAGGTGCCCGGTACACAATGTCTGTTTTCACGTATACGCTGTCAGTCGCTTCATTGTACACCGCTTCATTGGCCCTCGCATCCCTGTAGCAGTAGGAGATGGCTGCGTAAAGCTTCCCGCCGGATTCATAGACGTTCATCATCTGCATGGCGTTGAACGCCTTGTAATAGTCATCGGTGAACAGCATGGCGTTCACTGCCTCCGCTACCGCTTCTGCGGAAAACGCTGTGATCTCAACGGAAACCCACGGGGCTCCGTTCACTGTTTTCCGGAAGCCGCTCCTTAGGAACATTTTGTTTACATCCCCGATTACATTGCCGCTGGGGGATAATCCAGACAGGTCCAGATGCGCATTCTCTATTTTCATGGAATTGTCCGGCTTCACCTTCTGCTTCCCGTAAGTAACCACTTTCACGTTGTTCACCGTAAAAGTCCTGCCATTATAGCTAACGGTGTCGCCAACCTCAGCTTCCCATGAGTGGCCGCCGACCAGAACCAGTTCCCCCGCGTTTGCGTACACCGGTTCTTTACTCTCAACCAGTTCCGGATGGGTTATACTTTCGTCCCATACGGATTCCATGGATGTAATGTTGAACACAGCCCCTTCCGGGATGTTTGCAGCCTTCACAATATACCCGTTCTGGGTGCCTTCGCTGGATATGGTAAAGGTGGTCCCCCCATTTGTCCGGTCCCAGGACAGTGCGGAGGAAACAGCCTCCCCGGCCGTGAAGCTGGCACCGCCAGCCGCGAACGCTTCGCGGTTTGTAATCAGGGCGCCGTCTTTCCCGTACACGGAAAGCTCATACCCCTCTGACCTGGAAAGTTCCTTAATATAGTAGGGGCTTCCGTCCTTCCCAAGGATCAGCGGCCGCCCGATCCAGCAGTTCCCGTTGTCCTGCTCATTGTCTATAATTGGGTAATACCCGGTCGTTTCATTTTCCCGGTACGTATCCACCTTGTTATTGGTGACCCGGTTCCGCTCCAGCATGCCGGAATCATACTCTTGGTTCGTGGACCGCTTGTAATAGAACGAGTTGTCCCCTTCCCCGGTATCCGGCAGGTCCATACCGTCCCCCGCAGTGATCTCTGAGCCGTCCGGGTTGTGCCCGATGAACCGCTCGATGTCCTGCTCCTTGGCTGCAGAAGCGTCCCTTTCAATATGGAGGTTGCCTGGGGCTTCCCCGTACCAGCCCGTACGCTCAGTGGAACCGGTGCTATAATTGTATACCGTCCCGGGGGCCTCGGTGATCACCATGAAGGAGGCGTCGCCGTTCCGGTCAGTCGTGGCGACAGACACCAAGTCGTCTTTCTGGAACACTACGCCGGTATCTCCGTCGCCGTCCCCGTCCGTGTCCGGATGGATGATGTCCTGGGCCGCAAACAGGCCGTACACAGCCCCTTCCAGGGTCCCGTCGCCATTTTCCGCCGCGTATGCGTCAAAAAGCGTCCCCCCATCATCCTGCAGGTCGAAATCCCGTTTGTTGAAATGGATCTCCCCTTCCGTCCGGTGATCATAGACAACGAATGTCCAGTCAACAATCACGTCGTCCGGCGGAATGACCTGGTTCGCCTTGGATTTTAAGAAGGTCATGGAGTTCCGCAGGTATCCGCCTCCTGCGCGCCCCTTTGCTTCGGCATCCCTTCTGGGGTTGAAGAATGCGAAAAGCCCCCTGTGGGGTTCCTCCAAGTACCCGGTGCTGACCCGTTCAGCCGGGGCCGCATTGGAAGCGCTTGCGGTGTCAAAGCGGAGCACATCCCCGAGCAGCAGGTCGTAGTCCCTGTACACCCCTTCCTCCTCATTGTTCAGCAGCGCTTCGGGTTCCGTTTCTTCTGTTTCTTTTATTTCCCCTGCTGCCTGTCCTGGAACATCCGGGTTACGGGGAGCCTGGGCGGATATATCTTCCCCTGTTCCTGGGAGATTTCCCGTCCCCGTGGCACTTTCCGTTTCCGCAGCGCTTTCTGTTTCTGCGGTGCCTTCCATTTCCTCAAGATCCTGTGTGGCTTCGACGTTTTCCGTTTCCTTTACGCTGCCGGGTTCAGGCAAGTTTTCGGGTTTTTCCGCCTTTTCTTCCTGATGCGTGTTTTCTTCCTGTCCTGCACCGCTGCGTCCCGCCGTTTCCCCGGCTGTGCCATCCCTGCCAGTCCCCAGCAGGTTCCTGGCGTTATATGACCTGGTGATCTTTAATGGGGCTGCGGTTTTTTCCAGATCCCCGGACTCCCGGTCTTTGCCGGCGCCGTCCGCACTTTTGGCATTGGGCGCGGTGCCAACCTCCTCCGCCCCTGCAGCGTCTTCCTGCTCTTTTCTGTATCCCAGGGTGTCTTCCGCAAGATCTGCGTCAGTTCCCCCGCCAGCCTCCTCTTTCCTTGCGGGAACGGACCAGGAAGCGGTCAGGCCTCGGTTCGCGGATGGCGTATAGTGGTACCCGGTCTTCCTGGCTCCCTCCGCATATTCCTCACCAGCCTCCTCAGCCTCATCACTGCCCTCCCCGGCCATACCGGCCCCGCCTGACGTATGGTTCAGGTTCTGCGCCTCCCCGGTATCCTTATATTCGCTGGAGGTGACTGTCCGCCACTCCACCGGAATGTCGTCCGTATGGACGCCGTGGAGGATGTAGCCTTTTGCCGCTTTGGTCTCCTGTGCGCTGTACTCATAAGTAATGGAGATGAAATCCTTGAAGAACTGGTTGCGGTCTTCCTCCATGGCCTCCTTGGCCGCATCGCCCGGCTCGATGCAGTGGAAGAACCCTCCTTCCTGTACCAGCTGCTCGCATTTCTTCACTTCCTCATACCAGGCCTCCCAAGCCTCATCATGCAGCTCCTGGTTGATCTCATCACAGTCGCAATCATCCTCGCAGTCGCAGTCCACGTACTCGATTTCAGGGGTCGGGTGTCCCGTGCAGTACCCCTTATGGTAGGTGTATTTTTTGATGTCCGTATGGGCGGGCGTACTGGTGGTGTTCCCGGAAGAATCAACCTCATACAGCAGGCCGTCCTCCCCCGTGACGTTCTCGTCCCTCTTGCACGGGTCGCTTAACGGGTCATCCCACCGCTCGAACTGGGTGCCGCCATCATTGCCCCAGTTGTACTTATTGGTGTCGGACACGGTGACGCCCATATCCCCCGAGTAATTGGATGAGATCTCGTCGTCCCCCCACTCCGTGCTGTTTAAGCTCCCCAGGCCGGACTCATAGCTGCCTGGGCTGCCCGCCTCCCGGTCCAGGTCCGTGTTGTCCAGCTGGGTGTCATCGAACTTCTCCAGCACGTCCCAGTGGGAGTCGGCCAAGGGCTTGCCGGTCTCGGAGTCATATTTCAGCAGGTTCACATTGTAGGAAGCCAAGAAAACCTCCGTGTGCTCAAAGCGCTCGCATTCTCCCTTGAAGTCCCCCGGGTCTGGCTCATCCTCACCGATCGTCACGTAGACTTCCAAGTCCGCAGCAGCCCACGCTGCGAACTGGGTCTGCGTCCGGTTAAAGGCTGGAGGGTTTGCGTTTGCGTTGTAAGTGTCAAATGTAAAGACTTTGGCTTTTGTCACGTCTAACGGCAGGCATGCGCCAAGGGTGCCCTTCGGCCAGAAGAACTTCCCGATGGAGCTGTTCTCGTCCACTTCCCCGCTGGCGGATTTAAAATGGTGCTTCCCTGTCCCTTCATCGATCCCAAGGTATTCCCAGTCGCCAAAGGGCTGGTACGAGATGCCGCTCATGTAAAGTTTCGCTGAATCATTCATGAACAGGTCCAGGTACACATGGTACTCCCCGTCCTTCTGTTCCACGGGGGCGTTCGCCTTCGTGATCCCCTTTTCCCAGTCCGGCTGCAGGATGCTGGTGTAATAGGCAGCGCTCCAGATGTACCAGAAATGCACGTCCAGCATGGTTGTCAGGCCTCTCTCCGCCGCCTCGGCCGGGACATTCGTGCTGTACAGTTCCTCCTTGAGCCTCCCATCCGGGTCGATCGCAAGCGCGTTGGGGAGGCATGTCTTATAATATACTGAATTCCGAAAATAGGCCAGGTCCTGGGTGAAACCGGCGTCCACAGCCGCCTGGTCCGCATCCTTCGGGGCTCCCTGGAAGCCCGGCTTGTCCGCGTCTGTGGCAAGCCAGGTAATTAACTGGCTCACCATGCCCTGGGCCGCCCAGGGATCCTGGTAGGAATACGCCGCATCCGCCGGGACCTTGTAGTCCCCCGGGTAACAGCAGGCAAGGACCAGCATCAGGAAGTTAAAGTCCGGGTTGCTTCCTTTGTGGGCAGCGGCGTATGGTTTGTTAGGTAACGAAAACCCATTCTCGTCAGCCGCAAATGCCTGCGCCCCGGGCTGGATGCCGGCTGCCACTTCATGGGTACCGGCACAGTAGGTATGGCGCCCATCGAACATCGCGAATTCTGAGTTTTCATAGCCGGGCCGCATGACCAGGAAGTTCTGGGCCCCCAAGCCCCAGTACTCGTTAATATTGAGTTTTGACGCCGTTTCGGGCGGGAGGAGCGCTGGGTTGAAGGTATAAACCGCACTGTTAAACGCAAGGCCTGTTGGTACATATTTAGCTGGTTTATTCTGCATAGCTAAGGAATTATCCCCCCAGGTGCATTCTGCCTGCGGCGAACTGTACCAGCCATCATCCAGGTTGTATGCGCTGACGAGTTTGGGCACGAAAGATGCTGCCGCAATGGCGCCTGCCAGGAAAAACGCCATGGTGCGTTTCCTTCTGTGGAAAAATGTTTGGATTTTCTTCATAATAACCTCCTATGCTTTTTGAAAGCATGGAGCATGGAAGGGGATTTTGCGTCACTTTTATGATGATCCAGACAAAAAAATCCCAGGCAGTCAGAATTTCTGCTGACTGTCTGGGGAAATAAATAACTACTAATAAATAATCACTATGGGCGCGGCACAACGATCTGATTCAGTCCAATATATTTATTTTTACCGCCACCCCAGTCCATGGTATGACGATCATCCAATGATATCGTGCATGAACTGCTGCTGCCAACCCGCACACCGAACCCTAACCCAAGGCCATGCAGATAGCTCTCCATGGCTTTTCCGGAAGTGATGCTGCTGTCATAATATTTGAACAGCAATTTTCCGTTTGACTGGTCTGCTACTGTTATGTCATTAACATAAGTCGATTTATAGTACTCCATTTTAAAGCCATTGGCATATGTTACGGTTACACAATTGCTGCCCGGATCATGGACATCCACTTCCCCGAACTTCGCGTTTTCCTCTCTGGTATTCTCCACCATCTCCAGGGCAATGTTGCTGACTCCCTGGGAGTTGTATGTGTTCACGGATGTGTCAGCCTGGGCTACCTGGGTCTGCACCACGCCATTCTCCGTCCATGCACCATCCGCATTCACCATGTAGCCGTCCGGGGTGGTGGTGTTTGCCAGCATATAGCCGTTGGCATCGAAGTAATAGCACTCCGCCACGCCATCGTTATTGCCGTCTATCCACTGCCAGCCATTTGCGTGCCATGTGGTATTACCAGCGTTTGTTCCGTACCACCAGCCGGTGTCATTCTTCTGCCAGCCTGCAGCAAATGAAGTCATCGCCATGCCCGCTACCATTGCTCCCGCAAGCGCCGTTACCATCGCGCCCTTAAGTAAATTACCCTGTTTTCTCATAGCTCTTACCTCCTAATTTTTTGAAATTTTATTTGTCTGACACAACGGCCTCCCTTCCTTTGTATCATCAAAAGAAGTATGGAAACGAGATGTGCCTGGAACGTGCCATTTTTTTAATTTTTATCCACACGACATAACATTTTGTTCTTTCCGGGATTTTTCAATAATTTCCCTATCCGCAAAAAAGAAAGCCCCAATAAGGGCGGCACTTCTTTACAGAATGTCGTCCCTGAACTGTCTTAAGTTGGATGGAAACCTTCCTTATCTTGGGGCTGGCCTGACAACACTGACACTGACAGTCCATTTTACTGCTTCCCTCTGCCCCTGCTGATGCGCTTCTGGTTTTCTTTTGTTTTTCCTTTTCCAATATTATACCGAAAATAGGCCGAAAAAACAATACATTTACCAAAATTCTCAGAGGCCGGTTTTCCACGCAGGCATCAATTCCCCTGGCCCATAAAGGAGGCGGGGCTTGCTAAAGTGACGATTTTATCATAAGGCCAAGTAAGCCGGAAGCTGTCACATCTCCGCTTTTGTCTGCCTCCGGCTCTTTATCCGCAGGGAGGACGCTGCCACCGCTCTGAATTCCCGTCTCCCCACCAGGCTTCTGCCCCTGCATACCGGAAGATGTCGAACCAGGGTCCAGAACTGCAATAAAGCCATGGTTCTGGATGTTCAGATGATCGGCAAATTTATCCTCGGAAAGATGGATGCCCATTGTTCCCGGCGTGATGGCTTCACAGAAATATTCTGTTTTATCTTCCGTGTTTTCTATGGCCGCAACGAAAAAGAAGGGGATGCGGGCTGCGTTCAGCTCACAAAAGAATGACTTCCCGCCGTTCGTTTTAAAGATTTCCTTCATCTGTTCTTTCATATTATAATTATCGCTCATTTCCTACTCCTTTACCTCTCTCTATGTATTTTTTTCGGGGATCTGTATAAGCTCCCCCAGATTAAGCATGCCAGCCATCATCAGCGCATCCCTGAGATATAGCTCCGGCGACTTATATCTCCGCTTCATGACATGGTACAGCTTTGTCTTCTTTAAGAATGGGATAGCCTGCCGGGATGACATAAGCCGGGTGCAGTCCCTGGCTGTATGGCAGCCGCCGATGGTCTGGAGGGCGTACATCAGGCAGATCCGCGCGTTCTGTTCCGCGCCATATCCCCCGGAAAAGAAGCAGCGTGGGCATTCCTTCCTGTGCCCCTTAAGCACGGACTGGTAGATGGCCGTCACAAATAGTTCTTTCGGGTACTTTTTAAAATATTCCCGATACATCAGGAAATAGAGATAAATCTTCTTTTCCGGCGGCGAGATCTCTGGCGGAACTGCCATGTCTTCCACAAGGTTGTCCAATTTCATGATCCGCAGGACTGCCCTGGAGAGTCTCTGTATCGTTTCTTCCGGCCCCCAGCGCAAATAATACTCGCATGCATATCGGCACAGAAAGCCGATATCACTGTTAGACAGCCTGCTCCTGCTGACTTCGTGCAGGATTGAACTGCTTTTGCCGATGTATACGGTATCATACAGATAACACAAGTCTCTCTTGTCCATAAAATCCTGCAGGGGTATCCCGGTAGACCCTTTGGAGCCAGTCGGTGAGGGATTCGCCTGACATTTCGACCGTTTCCCGGCTGGCTCCCTAAAAGGCCGGCCGTACATGCTCCTGCTTCCTCCTTCTGACTTTTTAATGCTAATTGCCGTACAGCCTTTTAACCTAAACACAAAGCCGGTCTAAACGGCTGTTCTCTTTCGTCCGAAAGTGTTCCGGATACAACTCTCTGATATCCTCATGGTTTTTGAGGAGATTTTTCAGATTAAGGATTTTCTCCGTGATCTCCGCTGGACTACGGTGGTATTTCTCTGCCAGCTGGGCGGTATTTGCCATCCCCATGCTGGTTTCAACAAAACATTGGACAATATCCTCGTCCGGCTCAACTTCCCGGGCAAGCTGAAGGATCTGGTTGAAACAAATCTCACTGGCAGCTATCTCCTCCGGCCTGCAGGTGCTGACCAGTTTATCCCAGAACCATGCGTTATCCGGATCATCGATGCTTGTCATGATGTTCCCGGCCTTCACTTGCGCAAGCACATTCATGACACGGTTAAACGGATCTCCAATACTGTATACGTAATCATGCAGTGAGGGCGTCCTGTCATATTTCGCGAACTCCCTGTCCACCTCCCTGATTTTTCTCTTAAGCGCTGCGATATAGGATTTGGTATCGTGCTTCATGCTGTTCACTACGGCAGTCATCTCATGTAGAATGGCAGTAAAAAAGTAGGTAGTCGGCATGGATTTTTCCGGGTCATATTTGGGCAGGGACTGTATGATTCCCAGCCTTCCCGCCTGCATCAGATCTTCAAAAAAGATTTGGTCCTTTGCGGTATAAGTACCAAATTTCCGGCTGATCATGTTAATCATGAAAAATTCCAGATCCCTGCATGCGCCCTCCTGGGCTGCTTTTTTCGCCATGTCGTTATTACTGTTAGCATCCGCTACATACTTTCTGAATTTTTCACGGATCTGCCGGGAATCCTGATGTTCCAAAAGCATGCCGGCCTCGTTCAAGAAAAACATCTTGTCCTTCTGCTTCTGCCCCGTCCTTTTTTCCTCATAGTTCCAACTGCGTTCATCCCCTGCTCTTTGCATCATCTCATCCTCCTCATGGGGGCAGCTCCTGCCACATTTAAGTTTTGCAGCCGGTTCCACTGCCCGTTATATATCCCCATCTATGGGATTTTCAGGCCAGACATTTCCCGTCTCATTTTTACGTTACCCAGGTGGCTGGTTTGCTGACAATCCCCAGGTGGTTCCAGCAAGTTACCTGCCTCCGCTTTGTGTTCCCTTACCGCACGTTTGGCGTACTGTGCCTGCTGGACAAACCACCTGGGAGCAGCGCTTTTCAAAAAAGATGGAAAAGCCTGTCCCGGCACTTATTTCCACGTTGCCAGAGGGCTATGACAACCTGAAAAACATAAAATTTTTATAAATTTTCCATTAACCTGCGCAGTTTGTCCAAAATTCGCTTTTTCCGCTTATTGACTGCGTTTTGTGAATATCCCAGTTCCTTTGCCAAATCACGTTCCGTGCGCTCATGGAAATAGATCTCCTGAATCAGATACTGCTCATCAGCGGAAAGAAAGGACAACACTTTATGTAATTGTTCCGCTTCCATGCGCCCAAGCATCTGTTCTTCCACACCGGGTGCTTTTTCTTCAAACTGTACCCCGATATCCAACAGCCGTTCATACGAATCTTCCCGGCTTGGTATCACAGTCACCTTATTGTTCTCTGAATCGACAATGAACTTCTCTGTCTTCAGGTCATATTCCTGATACCGCATTTTTCTCTCTGTTACTTTCAGTACATCAAGCACTTCTTTGTTTGTGTTCGGATAAATTTTTTTTAAATCCGGAATCTTATATGGATATGCCACTATTTTCCCTCCCTCTTTATTTTCGAATCCGCGAATAAAGAGAGAACCGGGGTGGCCCACGGCAATGTACTTGTGTAGGTTTTTGTCGAAATTTGTCACATAAAAAAGCGTTAGGAAACCTGTCTTCTTTCCCAACGCTATCGCATGCACTTTTTAAGATGTGAGATTTATTCTGGTTCAGCCTTTCTCTGATATCCGGTCTTTTAACCATTCCATATGTAAGTTCCATTTTTATCAAAAGTACTTTTTATTGGGGACAGTTAATCAAACAACAGCCT